>CAYMXZ010000200.1:0-6516 GCA_964394475.1 uncultured Caldithrix sp.
CTGGATATGACCATGATGTTCCTCGACAATTTTTTTCACGATGGCCAAACCCAAACCGGTGCCACTTTCCTTACCGCTGGTTACAAATGAATCAAACAAACGGCCTCTGATTTCATCCGGGATTCCCGGACCATCATCTTTCAATTCAAAAACGACCTCTGAATCAGCATCATATACTTTAAAATGAAAATTTCCGCTATTCTTTAAAGCTTCTTTAGCATTTTTGGAAATATTATAAAAAACGCGAGTTAATTTTTCAACATCCGCATAGAGCAATTTTTTCGAGGTATTTTCAATCTTCAATGATATTCCTGAGTTGCGGAAAAGTTGTTCAATTTGAGGCTGGAATCGCTTCAGAACATCAGCGGCTGATGTCTTGCGAGGCAAAATACTGGTTTTGCCTTTCGAAAAATCCAGGATTTCAGTAATCATGTTCATGATAGATTGGATCTCAGTCCGCATAATCTGGGCATATTCCTGTCGCTCTTCGGGAGTGGCATCCGGTTCGGTCATTAATTCCAGGAAACCATTGATGCTGTTGATTGGACTGCGCAAATCATGAACAATAGTTCCCATCATCTGTCCCACCGCCGACAATCGTTCCTGGCGAAAGAGCTGCATGCGCAATGAAAATAATTCAATAGCCCGAATAATCTTTTGTCCAACAATATCCAGAATCTGAGAGTTATCTATATCTGAAGTCCCACTATCGGTTGCAGGCAATTGGACCAGAATTAGTACCTGGCGATACTTTTCCTGGCTGGAAGGCAAAGGTATTATTTTTAAGAATGAGAAATGGCTTCCCAGCAATTCATTAATGGATTTCAATACCGTTTTTGGATCAAACGCAGGATCGCCGGGGGATAACGTTTCCAGAAATTCTAACCGGGCTGAACTGATTTCCGGTTGAACGGAACCACGTTCTTTCTCAACCCACAGCAATCGGGGTTGATTATTCTCCGGGAAGATCAGGGCACTGGCATCGCAACCGAGATGTTTCATGAGTCCATGCAGAAAGTTTTGCAGCAGATCGGAGAGATTGTAAATACTTGATAATTGCTGTTCCAATTCATATAAAAGATCAATTTCCTTCAATTTTTGCTCCAATTGCTCATACAGACGGGCATTGGAGATAGCGATGGCCACTTCCGAGGCAACCGCCTCTAAAATTCCCTCATCTTCTGCCGTAAAATGACCCTCCCGTTTGTTGAGAACCTGGATGACACCCAGAATTTCTCTCTTTTGCTGATTGGTCGTGGGTTCCCAGACTGGCAAACATAGTATGGATCGGGTTCGGTAACCGGTGCGCTTGTCCGTGGAAGGATCGAATCGAGAGTCTTTGTAAGCATCCGGGATATTGATTTTTTCGCCTGTAGCGGCAACACAGCCTGAAATCCCCACTCCAATTTTTTGTCGAATCTCTTTGACCTCCGCTTTCAGTGCTATTTTAGACCAAATTTCATTCTTACGCCGGTCCACCAGATACAGTGTGCTCCGATCGGCATCCATCAGATGAGTGATCTCCTTCATAATTACACCAAGAAGATCATCCAGATGAAGCGTGCTGCTTAACGCCTGGCCAATCTTCTGGATAGAAAATATTTCCCGTTCCTTTTGCTGCAGTCTGGCCTGTAATTCACTTTGTTTTCTGGTTGGCATAATTTGCTCTTTATACTCTATGATTTCTAATAATAATATACAATGTGAATAATAACAGGTAAATCCTTATTTCTGGTTCTTTACCCGGATTTCATTTACCATCTGATGAGCGATCCTCAGGGGTTCCGGAATCCGATAGCGCGGAGAAACGTGTAAAATTATACGAATAGCTTCTGACAATCCGATCTTATGACCACAGGAGATAAAGACCGGTTTGACATGCGAACGGGTGCGCAATGCGACTCCTACTTGCCTCCCCTGGTAAATTAAAGGTGATTGATCCCCTCTGGAGGGTCCCGGCTCTTCATAATTGCCCACTAAAACCGATTTGGCGCAACCGATGGTAGGTAAATCCAGAAACAATCCCAGGTGAGAGGCCAGACCCAGTCCGCGGGGATGGGCAATGCCCTGTCCATCGCAGAGCAATACATCTGGAGGGTGAGAAATTTTTTTAAAAATTTCCACGATAATCGGTGCTTCCCGAAAACTAAGGTATCCCGGAACATACGGAAACCGAGCAGGTGCAATTTCCCAATAGCAGTTAATGAACTTGAGCGGGGAGAATTGCATGATCACCACCGCGGCATATAAAATATTCTCAGATTTGTGGCTGGACACATCCGCCGCGGCAATGGTTTGAATTGATTCAAAATTACTTTCGGACTGGAGGAGAACCTTTTCGCGAAGGTCAGCTTGAATTCTGGCAGCTTCCCGGGTAGAAACCTGCCAGGGATGTAACTGATTGATCTCCATAAAATTCCGAACGAAAGCCGTTTTTTCTTTTAGAATTTGAGTCAATTGCTGGAGAAAAAAACTACCCCCTCGCCGGAACCGGCAAGGGGATGACGTTTTCCTGAATCAAGATACCAGATACTAAAATCTACACTCTACTTCTCTTCAAAGAAGGAAGCCACCGCTCTTTCTGCGTTTTCATAGGTGTCGAAAATGCGCATCAGTTGAGTGATGACCAAAAGACTTTTCACTTTTTCAGTCACACTGGACAGTTTCAATTTTCCACCATTGTTATTCATGGTTGTCATGCAGGCCATTAAGACGCCTAAACCTGAACTATTCATCCACTTTACATCTTTCAGATCGATAACCACTTTTTTAATACCATCGGCAACTAAACTCTTCACTTTTTCATGCAAGGCCATGGTTTCGGGACCACCCATCATATTACCGGACACCGTCAAAATAGCCACATCACCTTCAATTTTCTCTTTAATCTTCATAGCGTCTCCTCCAGCGATTTATTAGTTTGAAAAATTGGTATTCTTAACCTGTCTCCCGGATGTAATTGATTGAAATCAGTGTCGATATTGAAGTACTGGATAATTTCCACCGGCACTTTATATTGATGTCGAGCAATCTTCCACACTGATTCACCTGCGTTTATACGAATCTCCTGACAATTTACAAACACTTTTTCGGCGAAGAAACCATTTAGTATCTGTAAGTGAAAATTCAGACGTTTTTCATAAAAATCCTGTCGGGTAACGCGACTGAAGTCTAACAGCAATTTCTGTCCCTGATAAATTGTTTTTTTGCGGCCCAAATGATTGATATCCTGAAGGTGAGATAAAGGTACGCGCAACCAATCGGCAAAGTGGCCCAAAGTCTCATTAGCAAAAACATAGATGTAATCATCGGTAGAGGTAAGTTTGCGTTGTAAGTTCTGCCTTAATTCTGCCATGATTTCACCGGGGGCGACTGGTGGTGGTAAGTTATTTTTCGCCAGAGACCAGGACTGGTCCGCCAAAATCAAATTATCCGGAATAACTTCTGGTTTTTTATAGGATAGTGGAGAAACAGGTTTATCTGTTAATTTTTGTTTAACTATAGGAGGAGAGCCCACAGACTTTTGATCTGCTGTATTATCAGGCGTCGGTTGCGGGGCACCTGAGGCCAGATTTTCAAGCTTTTCATGCTGTCCATTGCTTTCCAAACGAGTCAGATCAGCATCAACTGGAAGGTAGACCCAATATCCGGCTGGAATAGGGATACGTCCGGTTGTCACTTTGCTGGTATAAGCTGGATTTAATTTCTTTAATTCATCAGTTTCAATATCCAGCAGTTTGGCTATTTGCGGAAATTTCATTGTCGAGGTCAATCGATAACGAATGGTTTGTGGAATAGGTGCCGGTGTAATATCGGGAAAATAAGTCTGATGGTTTTCCATGATTTCAATGACCGCCAGGAATTCAGGATAAAAATTACGGGAAGCAAATTTAAAATTCCGATGATTGAAAGATTCACGGACTTTCATATAATCCGAACCATAGATAGAGACTGCTTTTTTCATCCCATTTAAACCGAAATTATAGGCAGTAATGGCCAATCCCCATTCTCCCAATTGTTCATAGTTATAGCGCAATAATCTGGTTGCAGCTTGAGTGGAAGCCAGTATATCATATCTTTCATCGATTTTATCATTCACTTTCAGGTACAACCGGGCGGTCGATCTCATGAATTGCCAGATACCACTGGCTCCCACTTTGGAACGAGCCTGAGGATGGAAGGAGGATTCAATATGAGGCAAATAGGCTAACTCACGAGGTAGACCCGCCTCCTGGAATATTTCCTCGATAGCCGGTAGATAGGCTAAAGCCCGGCTCAGACCTGCTCGAAACTGATCCCGCATTCCTTGTTGGGTACGGATATTGCGTGCGGCATTTCGGAGTATGAAAGGATGAACATTTTCACCAAATTGGTTCATTATATACTTTTCTAAATGAGTTATCGGTGGCAAGGAATCCTCCACCTGTCTGGCCAGGTGCAATAGAGTAAGTTCTATTTCATGTTTCATCTGTTTTAAATGCTCTTCACGTGCACTTTCCAGATAACTGGAATCGAAGGTAACAATTTTGTATATAATTCCCAGATTTTCACTATCATGAATGATATACTGATCCCGACTGTATTCAGTGAATACCATCTTCCAGAATGCCACATCCGTTTTTAGCTCCGGCGGGTATGACCAGTTTTGCTGTGAAAAACTGAAAGAGATGAAGAAAAGAAGTATGATCCACAAGAGGGTAAACTTTTTTATTGAAAATATAGCCATTTCTATTTTCCTATTCTAAAGCGTTGTAGAATATAACAAAATCACTTTTTAGCAACAATCTATTAATTATGAAGCATTTATAAATAATCGTTCAATTTTATCGGATAGTTAATAATTTCGGGTGGAATTTCAGTCGGATTCATTATGTGGCGATAAAGCCAGAAATACTTCAGACAGGTGCGCACATACTCACGAGTCTGTTCGAATTCCAGATTTTCCATAAAAAGATCATCATCAGTCGTATCATAGATTTTTTCCCAGCGATCCACCCGATGGGGACCGGCATTATAGGCAGCCAGAGCCTTCACATAATTACCTTCATAGCGTTTTAATAACGAGGAGAGATAAAAAGTGCCAAGTTGAATATTGATGTCGGGATCAAAAAGTTGTTTGGTAGAGAAATATGTCATACCTAAATAGGGTGCTACCTGTGAGGCAGTGCCTGGTAATAATTGCATCAAACCATAGGCATTGGCATAGGAAATAGCCTTGGCCTCAAAGGCACTTTCTTTTTTAATCACGCTCCAGATGAGCTCGGCCGGTACTTCATATTTGTGAGCGACCGAATCAATCCGATTCGCATAGTATAAGGGATACAGTTTCTTAAAAATAGGAATGATTTCACTGATTTCAGCCTGAGCAAAATATCGTTCATAAATCTGGCGAAAACGACGGAAGGCAAAACCATAATTTCCCATCTTTTCATAGAGTTCGCCCAAAGAAAATTTCTCCTGCCATTTATTTGAATTTTCAGTAACGGATCGCAGTTCGCGATCCCCCCAGCGAGGTCCTAAAATATCTTCGACTAACAACGCTCTTTTAAACTTGTCGATATAATTTCCGATAAAACTTTCTTGATCCTCATGAAGCTTCCAGAATATTTCATTTACCTTTTGATGTAAATCCCTTCCATCGCTGGTAAGGTAAAACGCCTTGAGATTATAGAAAGTATCAATAGGACGTTCAGCTAACTGAATATAGATCTCTCCTTGTTTTTTATAATCCTTTTGCATCTCATAACATTTTCCGATCCAATAACTGATGCGATCTTTCTGGGAAGTTTGAGATACTTTCTGCAGTGCTTCTTTCCAGGCCTGCAAGGCACTTCGATATTTTTTCAGCCGATAGTAATTCAAACCAATCCGAAAATAGGCTTCCGAGTAATATTCGTAGCGTGGATAGAGTTTTACCAGTCTCTGGTACATCTGGATGGCGGAAGATATATCCCCTTTCTCTTCATAGAGCCAGGCTACCTTCCATAAAACTTCCGGTGAAAGCGGATCATGCGGATAGCATTGCTGAAAATTCAAATATGATTTAATTGATTTCGTGGTGTTATTCAGCCGCAGATAACACCGGGCGATATGCAAATCGATCTCCCTTAAGATGGATAGACTCCTGAAGTGTGATCGGTTGACCAGAGACCACTTCAGTAGACGATCATACTCGCCTTTATGAAATAAAATTTCTTGCGACTTCCAATGAAAAAATTCTTTTTCGGACCATTTTTCGGCGAAAGGCTGCTGCTGTTCAAGCAGAAGTTCTGCCATGAGAAATTTGCTGGTTTTGAGAAGATAGTTTAAAAGTTTTTTTAAATCCTCAATGGGAATTTTCTGCTGGTATGTTTTCCGTAGTTCCTGATAAATGGATAGCGATTGATCATGGAATGGGTAAGTATTGAGAAATTGAAATGCTAACTTCCGGTACTCTGTCGTGTCTTTTTTAAGAAGATACATTTTGAGCAAATCAAGATAAATGTCATCACGATCAAAATAACCACTTTCCAGGGT
>CAYMXZ010000201.1:0-6512 GCA_964394475.1 uncultured Caldithrix sp.
ATATCTTTCACCATCAAGAGATAATCACTTGCGCCCACAGCACATAACAGGCAGCGCAATCCGAGACTGTATTATATTTTTTATAAAAGTGACTTTATAAATTAAGTTTCAATGGATTTTCAAACAACACGGCCAACTGAGAAATAATATTTGACCAATTGGCCATTGGTTTATACCATTTTTTCTGAATATCTTTATAGGCCATATACAGCAATTTTCGCAAAGTATCTTCGGTTGAAAAAAGACTTTTGATGTTCGTCATTTCTCAAAATTAGCGATGGAGTCTTTCCACCATATTGGCAGTATAAATGATCCGTTGTGCTCTTTTCTAGATCGGCTTTCAGTTGATCAATCACTTTCCGAGATATATTTACTGTAAATCCTCTTCACACAATCACATTTACGGTCTCGTGATTCTATGATCTAATATAAAAGCAGAAAAAAACTTACATACCCATCTAAATGGAAAATTTCAACAAAAAAACAAAACAAAATACCAAAATAAATATTTTACATTTCTCTATTCGTCGGATTAATTTAAATTTATAATCTATATATAATACATATCTTAAGGAAGGAAACGTATATGTTATACATCTTCCCATTGATTCTCCTGATGCAAACTGCGAACGTTATTGCACAGGATTTTGCCAATAATCAGAACATCTGGTTAGCCAGCGTTATATCCATATACGAAGAGAATATGAAGAAGGCTGAAGCAGATATAATTCGTTGCCATCAGGGTATAAAAAAATGCGAAGAATCAATTTCAACCTCTAAAGATATAATACACTCTGCACGCGAAACAAACGACACACAAACAGAAAAAATCGCTCAAGAAGCTCTGCAAAAGGCTCAAAGTAACAAAGCAAAATACGAGAAATTGCTTCATTTCGCAAATACACTTAAAGCACAATCTGTTAAAAATCTGGATACTGTAAAAAAATTACTAAACCAACCTTCATTGAAAAACACTCCAATTTCAGCAGTTACAATTAAACGTTCAGGAACGGTTACCGTTCAAAAACCAAACGGACAGATATTAAATTTAGACGAATCTATCAATATTTTCTTTGAAGATGGTGATGTCATCAGTACATCTAATAATAGTAAAATAGAGTTACAGCTTTTTGATGGTAGGTGCAACGCGATTGTTGGAGAAAATTCAGCAATCAAGTTAGTAAAATCCGATGATAATAAAGATATGATAAACCTTTCTCACGGTAAAATAAAACTCGAGATAGCAAAGCAAGAGGATATCGAAAAAAGATTACGAAGCTATAAAGAAACTAAATCCTCAGACGATAATTATTCCAAACAATTTGAGTTGTGGATAAATAAAACTCTAAAAAAGATAGGAAAGAGATTTGAAGTAAGAACTACAACATTTTCTGGCGCTGTTCGGGGCACTACATTTCTTGTTGACATTGTCGATAGTACAAAAACGGAGGTTGTTGTTCTAGAAGGTACGGTTGAAATACAATCTTTAATAGACTCAAGTTCTATTTCGATTAGCGCAAATCAGAAAGTAATTGTAAACAATAAAGGAGTTTTTTCTGCAATACAAAATATCAACCTCTCAAATTACCAGAAATGGTGGAAAGATGAAGACCAATAGAATTTTTATATTTCACATTGTTATGTTAACCATCCTGAGCTCAGATCTATTAAAAGCCCAGATCGCAACTGAAGCATGTTATAAATCGGATGGTACAAGAGTACCAGTTGGAAGCACCTGGGAAGAATATTATGATGGGGTAAAGTATATTTGTACTTGTCGTGAGAAAGGGGGTTCCGATTGTGTTCCTGCATCATCTTCTTCTTCAAGCATTGGTAGTTCAAGCAATAGTTTCGAGAGAGAAATGATGCAGTCGGTCGTTCAGCCTGTAATCCAGAACTTTTTCAATTGGCTTTTCTCGCCATCCACACCTCAAAAAGCCGAACCCGGGTTTAACGCAAAAAAGCAAATGTCTGAAGCCGAACGTGCCGCTATGGAAGCCAAAAAAGCAGAAGCTAAGGCAAGAGCCGAGGAACAAGAAAGGAAATGGGCCGAATATCGAGTTAAAATGCAAGAACAAATAGAAAAAGCAAAGAATGAATATGCCAGCATTATAGCGCAAAAGTTTGAAAATCAGAAGGAAGAAAACGTTAACGATTTTAAAAACAGGTATGCTAAATCGGAGGCTGTGGGCAATATTACAAAGTTGAACTGCGCCGCTTATCAAAGCATCGAAGCCGCTAAATTGGCAGTAAGTGGTAACGAAAATTTTACTGATCTTGAAGGACCTCTTGAAGAAGCAAGAGCATCAGCAGATTTTCCATCCAGTAAATTGAGCGATTGCCCAAAGATCAAAATCGACATTCCAGAGGTTAGTGCTACACATCCAGTGAGTTTCCAACAAGTCTTTTACGAAACAATTAAATTCAAGGTAGATAGCATAAGAACAAATGTTATTTCATTAAAGGAAAAGCGCAATAAAATAGAACAAACCATTCAAGAAAAAAAACAAAGCGTTCAAGAATTAGAAACGAATAATTCTATAAACAAAGATAATTCATTAAGGGAAAAAGCCCTTCAACAGCTTAAAGAAGCAATGGAAGAGGAAAAGAAAATAGACCAGGAATTAAACAATTGCAAAAATACTATAGAAGCATTCGAAAAACTCCGCGGCACTTTTGATACCAAAGAGGAATAAGACGTCTCATTTACCAAAAATACCATCAGAATATAACTAATAATTATATGGGGCAATGGTCATGTTCATATTCAATATTAAAAAGACAATACTAACCAGTTTATGTATGTTCGTTATTCTACTAACTTCAAACGCGATTTTTGCTCAACAAGAAATACCAGAAGAAATAAAAGGATTAATTGCTCAAGGAATAAGTACACTGGAGTCCGCGAAATCGCCTGAAGACATTGATACCGTCATTGAAATATTTAGAAAGGCAGTAAACGCGGCTCCTGATTATCCCGATGCACACTATTATTTAGGGAAAACATATGCAATGGTTCAAGGAAATGCAGGTCGGGCCGTAAAAGAATTAAAGAAATATCTTGAGCTTTATCCGAACGCACCGGATAAAGAGAAGGTAATGAAAGATATTTCGCAGTTAGAAGAGACCATACGAACCAGGCGAAAGTTCAACTTAGCAGGAATCGAATTAATATCTCTTTCAGACGGAGTTTACGTAAGAAGCATATATCCAAACTGCCCATATGACCGATTTACTGCAAGGGGAGGCGGCGTCAGAATTCACGATAAGATCGTAAAAATAGGCGACGTGGATGTTTCTGGCTTATCATTACAAGCTGTTTTATCTGCTATAGAATCAGATACTTCTCCAAAATATATCGAGGTTACTGTTGAACGTGGTGGCACTTTATCCCAAGCTGTTTTATTAAAAAATATCAGTAACAGATACGAGAATTTCAGAGATTTAGGAGAGGATGACTTATCTGAAATAATCATGGATTCTGAGGAATTATTACTGGTGGTGTTTGGAACCGACTGGGATGAAAAGTTCAAGCCCTGTATTCCTGTCATAGGAAGTTTGGTAAATGCTTACAAAGATAAAATATCTGCAATCACAGTAAGTGTAAATGAAAATAAAACTATAGCGAAAGAATATAGTATCACTGAAGTGCCAGTAACTTTGATATATAAGAATGGTCAGAAAATTGATGAAATAAAGGGCTGTCAGGGTGATCTCATAAAAGAGAAAGTAAATTCACTGATAAGCAAATAAGAACAGTAAATTTTCAATAGAATTTTTAAGGCATTCGAAAAACACAGGAAGCCATTCATTACACATTATTGAACCCACAACTATGCTGTTAATGTAATTCCTACATCAGCTATAAATCGAATAATACAACTCTGGATTTGTTATAACTTTCATAGATTCGGCATTCGGAATTTTATTTGGGCAGGTCTAAAGACTTTGCAACAGATGGTTTATCGCTATTGTAAGTTTTCATTAAAAATCATAAGTTTTTAGTCATCACATTTACTATAAAACTTTATTATCAGATGTAAAGAATGCTGCACAAAGTAAAAAACCGAATTTTTGAGATTTCGGAAGTTGCATAACCAAATGATATACCAGGCAGAATATTCGAAGTATTCATTACCATTCTAATATCCTCAATATGATTGCTGTTATTTTAGAGACCATGTAGAGTCTTTCTGCTGGTTATTCATACGCTTCTCGACTTTCAAGGATTTTCTATCGTTATATTCACCATAGAATATGTTTAACGTTTATGAACTTACACAATTGACGATAGATACAAAGAACCAGTCAAAGGGAGAATTAAATAGGCACTAACACCTTTATCACTCATTGTTTTACTTGCCATATTACCATTTTACCTTCCAATGCTTATTCATCTTGCCTGGAGATTTATTAGAGCTCTTCGTCTATTTCGTTTATTCCGATTGTTCAAGATGGGCAGATATTCTAAGGTGCTAAAACTTCTTCGCAGCATATTAAAGGGCAAATTGGGAGGGAACAAAGGCACGTTCAACATTTATCCCGCCAGATGTTGCTGATGTTTGCGTTCCGACGTGGTTTTCAAAGAGATTCACATCTTGAAACCCGGGCTCATTATATCCTTTGGCGAGGAGTTGTACCAACTACTCAAACGATATGTGATCGAACCCAATCCAGTCCTGGAGAAGCTGTCTGCTACGAGAGATAAATCCAAAATGAGTGGTGAGCTTTACTTCTTCGCGAATGGTCCTTTCAAAATGTGGCCAGGATCCGTCCTTTCGGATTTTGTCCCTTTGCGTCATCCCGGCAATTCAACACGCCTGGTTCGCTCGGTTCCATCCGACGAGAGGTAACAAGCCTATCAAGAGTCGAGAAAAAGAGTTGTCAAGCTTCTACGTGCGGGCTGCGCATAACAGGCAGCACAACGACGCTCCTGCGTTTTAAAAGTAGTATTATGGTCGTTTTTTTGTTTTTGCCGCCAGAGAATTGGTCGTTTGAAAGCGCCAAAAACAACAGCGTAGTTGGGCGAACCACTATGCCTCATATTACTCGAAGCCCACCTTTCGGAGAATTTATATAAAAAAATGATTGAATGATTCCTATAAAGAGACAGGACAAAATTGTTGAAACATTAATAAAAAGAGGAAATGAGTTAGTTGGTCTTCCCCACAAAAAAATAAAATTTACTGGAAATGAAGATGCAGATACTTTGCTTAATGATGCACACCAATTTCCTCACGCATAGATTCTTGCTTGCGTTATGGACTGGCAAATCAAATCCGAAAGAGCGTGGCTAATACCTTATTTCATTTCTCAAGAAATAAGTGGCTTTGATTTTGAAGAATTTCTGAAAATGACTTTAATTTCTCCAAAAGAAATTTTTAAGAAAATGACACACGGAATATCCGGGAATATTTGACTTTTCGGCTTGGGAAATTGGTAGAGAATGATGCAGACTAAATAATCCCGATTGTGAGAATTGTTATCTAAACCAATTTTGTCCTCACAATATAGAGAATTAATGGCGTGCTCCTTCGTCATACGTTTTTTATAATATCTTTGAATTACCTTTCAACTTAAGGAGAAAAAACATGAAAAATTGTACTTTCTTTTTATTAACAATGAAAAAATTATTTGTATTAACCTTTATCCTTGCACTTTTAACTTTCAACTTGTTTGCCCAATGGCAGCCCGATGTACAGCTGACCAATAACCCTGAACGTTCTTCTACATCTTTCAATAATGCGTGGTGTATTGCCGCAAGCGACACAATTGTGCATGTGATATGGTGGAACGAGTGTGACTTGAACGCGGAGATATACTACAAACGCTCGACAGACGGCGGGATAACCTGGGGAGCTGAAGCTCGTCTGACCAATGACCCTGCTGGCTCATGGAATCCTTCCATTGCCATCTCCGGCTCGGTGGTGCATGTGATATGGTATGACTTGCGTGACGGGAACGAAGAGATATACTACAAACGCTCGATAGACGGAGGAACAACTTGGGGAGCCAGTACAAGATTGACCCACAACTCTGCCGGGTCATGGAATCCTTCCATTGCCGTCTCCGGCTCGGTTATGCATGTGGTCTGGCATGACAGGCGCGATGGGAACGAAGAGATATACTACAAACGCTCGATAGACGGAGGAACAACCTGGGATCCAGATACACGGCTGACGAATAACCCTGCTGAATCGAGTCTTCCATCTGTCGCTGTCTCCGGCTCAGTTGTGCATGTGGTATGGCGAGATAGGCGTTACGGGAATAATCAGATATACTACAAACGCTCCACCGACGGCGGAACAACCTGGGGTGCAGATATACGGCTGACCAATGTCTCTGCTGAATCGAGGTCTCCTTCTATTGCCGTTTCTGGCTCGGTTGTGCATGTGATGTGGCAGGACAATCGGGACGGGAACGATGAAATATACTACAAACGCTCCACTGACGGCGGAACAACCTGGGATCCAGATACACGTCTGACCAATGACCCTGCTGGCTCATGGAAT
>CAYMXZ010000202.1:0-6504 GCA_964394475.1 uncultured Caldithrix sp.
TTCCAGGGTAGCCTGAAGATAATGGATAGCAGTATCCGGCTGCTGCTGGCTAACAGCAAAATGGGCATTCATGGAATCTACCAGAGGAATGAGAGGAGAATCAGGATATCGCCAGCGAAGGATTTTGGTAATTGAGTCACATGAAAGATTATCTTTTAATTTGAGATGAGAAACGGCTTGGAAATAAAGTAAGTAATCCTCAATTATTTCCAGATCAGAGATACTGTTTTCAAAAACTTTCAACGCCTGATAATAATTTCCAAGCCGAAAATGTATATATCCAATCTTAAATCGAAGGACAGGTTCTCTCTGAAGTAGTCCGGGTTGATCTTTCAACAACCGGTAAAAACTATCCAGAGCCGTCTGATATTGACCGGAGCGGTAAAGCTGATTCAGTAGATGAAAATCAGGCACTCCGGAAGAATTTATCTGTCTTGTGCTTAAAAGAATCAGCACCATAGTTCCCAGCGTCACCGAAACAGGTACTCTGCTTGACTGTAAAAGCATAAAAATTTATCTTTCTCAGTTATCAAATACCATATTAATCACCAAGATAATCATCGACAAACCAGGTCCGGTTTGAAGCTGAGAATTGAACTTTTCATCCCTAAATTACAAGAATCCAGGTCACTATCGGCTTAAGAAAATTCCCCAGAAGCCTGCGTTCCTGGGGAATCGACTATTTTCCAATATCCTCAACCACCTGATGATCGTATTTATGCTCTGTAGTAATTTCTCCCTGTTATTTTTTTACGAGAAATGTGATTAGAACTTTATTTTTGTTTTCGTTGAAAAATATTCATATCTCTGCCTATTTGACCAGTAACATTTTTCGGACAGTAGTAAATGAGCCTGTTTGAATTCTGTAAAAATAAAGTCCTGACGTCACCTCGATGCCATTCTGATCTTTCCCATCCCAGATGATCTTATAAGACCCGGCGGGCTGGGGTTGATCCAGCAAGGTGCAGATTTTTTGTCCCAGAATATTATAGACCTCCAGTCGGACCTCCGCCTGAGTCGGTAATTGATAGGAAATAACCGTTTGTGAATTAAAGGGATTGGGATAGTTCTTTTCAAGATAAAAAGTGTTGAGCGATGTTGTGTTCTGGTCAGTAAACTCATTGAAACCTGTCACGGCACTGAACCACTGAAAAATCCGGCTCAGCAAGGTATCTCTGATTCCCAGGCTGTTGTTCACTCCTTCCAGTCCAAAACCGAGAAATACCGCTTTCCAGTTGGCCGCTGGTTGATCCACTCGCACCCCGGCAACGCCTAACGGGGTAGTGGTTCCATAATTGATGATCGGAATGGCATTACCGGTAATGTTCAGGACATCGCGGGAAGTCTGATTGCCGGCGCCTCCAACCGTTGAGATCAGCAATCCATTTCCGATCGGATCGTTAGCTACCCCGGTAGCCAGGGGAGTGGAAATATTGGATTGGAAGGACACTCCTAAATAATCTGCCAACAGCGTATCCTCGACACTTTTCTCCACAATATTTTGACCGGTAAGTAATAGTCGCCCGCCCCTGTTGAGCAACTGGCATAATTGCAGTTGTTCATCATAGGTAAGGACCGAATCATTTGCATTACCGGTAAACCAGATGACCGTACAGGGATCCGGGAATTGACTGAAGATGCTGGTATCAGGAATCCCCTTTTCGGAGATTCGCCACAAAAAATAGGTTTGCTCAGTTTGCCCAAGTGCTGAGGCAAAATAGCTTTCAAACTGAGTGCTGTTATCATCATTGACCAATAATACGCTGGCTCGATGGAGGTAAACAGATAAATTCGTCCCGCTTGAAGGGAGATTTTCAATTAAAATCGTACGCGTAATATAAGGTGGTTCAGGAAGAAAAGTGATCTCATAGTCTTCATTAGACAGAAGCTCAAAGCTGAAATCTCCAGAGGAGGTAGTCGTGGTATCCACTATAAAACCGGATGGTACCCCTGGCTTCTGGCTCACTGCCTTCACTTTTATCTGAGCAGCCACTGGTAATCCAAGTGCCGAATCTATCACTGATCCGCTAATAGTTGTCTGTGGACTTTGAGACATTTGAAAATTGAGGGTGATGATCTGAGTTTGCCCGATACCGCCCGGGTTATTGAAAGCAACCGTAGCTTGTTCATTTTCATACCCAAAATAGACCGCGGTCAGTTCAAAATTCTGCTTCAGGCATACTACCTGATAAAATCCACTGGTATCCACTGTGACGGTATCGCGGTAGTATCCGGGTCGTTGATAGACGTTATTGCCATATTCAGGTGGGCCGGTCTCTGCGGCAAATATTACCGGAGAACTTAAAGCCGCCTCCGGAAATGGTAAACCGCTCTGGGCGTCAGTAATAGTGCCCTGTAAAACCCAGACGGGATAAATCGTTGAAACTCCGGCGATATCATCGATATGCAGGGAGCGTTTGGTAGTGTCTCCATTACTGGAATAGCCATACATGGTAGCGGCTGGTATAAGTGGACCCACTCCAGGAGGTCCACCGGCTGGCCCGGCGTGTCCTAAACCGAGATGATGGCCTAATTCATGGGCAATAACACTCTGTAGATCCTGCTTTCCAGGTTCACCGGTCAGGCTGGGGGGGAAATCGCGGGCATTCCAGATAAGATCCGATTCAACCGCCCGATAATTCGCACCGCTGCCAGTTGTCCAGGTACTGGAAAAGGCGATGACGTTGGTTCCCGGCGTAAAATTAATTCCCTCGATATCAAAAAATATCAGATTTATTCCATCATTAGTCACACTATTGGCCGAGGTATATCCCCCATTTGTAAACTCCCAGAAGGACGATATCACATCTTCCCACACCTGAGCCCCGGCATCAATGGAAGGAACATACTCAGGGGGAGTGGAATTGTTTAACCGATAGATGAAGGGAATATTGGTGGTAAAATACTTTCGGGGATATCCACCCTCATTGGTAAAGATCGAAAAAGAAAAAAGCGAACTCATTTCGAAGAGTAGTATCACTAAAAGAATTATGGTCGTCATCAAATATTTATTCATTGAAATTCTCCTTGAAATAATCATCTGAAAAATCAGAAAAATAAGAGGCTGACTATTCTTCTGAGGTATAAGTTTTAATCAGGTTAATAAATGACGATACCTCGAATGTTTGAATTTTTTCAACTGGACTTATTTCCCTTCCAGTGAGGGGATCGATGAGTTGAATACTTCCTAAATCATTCATCGCCTTTTCGTTTCCGGATTCATCCTTAAAAATGCGGAATAATCCCAGGGCAATGGAGTGAATTTCAAAAAAGTCTCCATTTCTCACAAGGAAAAAAATGGCTTCATCACCTTTTTGCAGATAAGGGGTACCGGAAATAATCATTCCCCAATCACCGATCTGTCCACCCAGTTGTCTGATGGTAATTTTATTCACCTTTTCGCCCTTTATGGTTTCAATAACGTCCAGATCGGAAAAAGTATAAACATTTTTTTGAACCTCATTCTCCCACTGGCAGTGACTGGAGGTTACTCGCGCCCGTACAATCAATTCAGATTCATTGCTCAATTCTTTTAAAGTCGCACGAGCGATGGTAAGGGAATAAGAAAAATTCCACATCATTGCCAGCAAAAGAAAAATTATAAGTGTAAAATAAAATCGCATAACATATTTCCTTCCAGATATGTATTGAATAGATTTTAGATAAGTTAATTAAAATAAAATGTTTCCACTATTTTTTGTAAATTATCTGACATCCATACTCATCATCGGCAACAGGAAACTCGTCTGAAGATAAAGAATTTTCTTTTGCCAGAGTTTGATAGACCACTCAAAATATTAATTTCAAATTTAACCGACCGGCCATATTTCCCCTTATCATAAACTTCCAGCAAAATATAGTTTCTCGTTTAAAAATCAAATTTTCAAAATATAAATGTATCAATGAAATTCGGCAAGATTAATTTGTTTTATTTTATTCAGGCGAATTGGAAAGCAGGAATAAATGGTGAACATTCTGGCTGGCGAAGCTTATTCTGGTTTGAAGGCGTTCCGGTTGATACCCTCACTCTCTTTTTCCCATCCATGAATAAATTTCTCCCAAAAACTACTTCATAATTTATTTCTCTTTTTTCTGGAACGAGTACCTTTCGGATCGATTTTATTTCCTGCTGTTAAAAGCTTAACCAAATAGAATTGTGCCTCTCACAGACTTCACCGTGGTAATTATCATTTCAAAATACGTCTATTTTTTATAGAGTTTCCTTCAGCAGAATTCTGAGTAAAAAAAATGGCCGCTTATCAAAAATAAACGGCCATTTTGAATGCGAAATGAATGAAGTTTACAGAGCAAATTTTACCGTGAAAATGTTATTGGCATCGAAATAGTCGGTCAATTGCCGATAAGCATAATCAAAATAGAAATCCATGTTTCCCAGGGAATACTTAATCCCCAATCCTGCTGAAAGACCGAAGATGGATTCATCGCTGGATTGGAGATTGTAAAGATATCCACCGCGCAGGAAGAAGAAGTCTTTGAAACCATATTCCAGGCCGCCATATAATTGATCGGAAGACTCATTCATATTCGCAAAGGAACCGGTCATTTCCAGAGAATTCATTTCAGCAACATTCAGCACGTAGGAAAATCCAAAGGAAAATATACTCGGAATTTCATTCGCCAGCGGAATGGCCCGGAAATAGCCGTTATCGGCAGTGGGCGGTCCACCATAGATTTGACCGGTGTATTCCAGATTACGACCGTTGAACTGCATTTTTCCACCCAGGTTCATCAAGGTGACACCCATGCGCAGATGGGGACTGAAGGCATACTGGATTCCCATATCCACCGCGATGGTGCTGGCATTGGTTTGCATGATACTTTCAAAGACATACTTACCCGTTACACCAGCGGTGATGCGATCGGTCAGCATACGGCTATAGGACAAACCAAAAACCGTGTAGGTGGGGGAGTATGTGTTACCGGTTCCTTCTGGTTCAAGAACAGTTGTTTCTTCAATTTCTCCAAAACTGATGCTTTTTATCTGCAAACCAAATGAACCAATATTTCTCCCATTAAATACTCCGGCGATGTAGTTTACATTAATATCAGCGATATATTGCATTGAGCTAAAGAGCAATTCCGATTTGGTTGAAAATGACATTCCCGCCGGATTCCAGTACATGGCTTCCGCACCTTTCACATTGCTGACGACCGCCCCGCCCAATGAAATCGAGCGAGCGCCCACTGGAATTAAAAGCTGTGTACCTGCCACCGTTCCAATTTTGGCGACATCTCCAGCGGGCAAGTAATTGATGCTAAGCATGACTATGGTCAGAATTAAAATTATCATCTTTTTCATATCTTATCCTCTCTATCATTAAAAAGTACAAGAATGACATTACACCTGGTTTAGAATCGATCCAGGCGTTCTTCACGCTGAATCAATCCAAATTTAATGATTTTCTCACCGACTCCCTTCACCTGGATATGGGCTATATACATTCCAGAGGCTACCCGAAGATTATTCTCATTGCGCAAATTCCAGGTCATCTCATTTCGGTCATCATTCTTTTCCAATGTCCTGACCAATTGCCCCGCCAGGTTAAAAATCCGAATAGTTACTTCTCTACCCAGATGGGTGAATTTAAGAACAGGTGTGTCGTAACTGGTTTCATACTGGCTGTAACCCCAATACGGATTGGGAACGACTTTAATTCGATCCAACTCGCGTTTCTGTTCATCCAGCGTCAATTCACCTTTCAACTTTTCAGAAGAAAAGCGGAAGATATCCACATCGGAATTGGGATAATACGGTTTCACCAAAATAGTCTGTTTTCCGCTTTGCATATTCGCCCCACTGGCCAGAACAAGATTTAGGACCAGATACGCATCTTCCCGGAAATTTCGTCCATTGGGATTGGTAGGAGCATAGAGATCATTTTCATCATAATCGGTGGTCATGATGAAAATGAGATTCGTATTGGCCGTATTTTGGAAATTAAATACCCCATTCAAGGCGTTAAACACAATATTTAGTTTGCGAGGATTATTCGGATTCGATACATCATACGCTTCCAGATAAATGTCGGCCAGACCGCCATAGAAATTATTGAGATAAAGAGGATTAGCGCGATTCCAGTAATAACCTTTCGAGGTATTCGTGGTATTAAACACTAATTTTACCGGGAAATACTGATCTTTGGTAATCTGGCTATTTAGATTTATATTGCTGAAGGCGGATAAACCCTGAATATTTTTCACCATATCGATGCCGCCATTGAATACTGCGTTAGTGGAGAAACCAGAATTCGATCTTCCCGTTAACCACACACTGTCGGTTTCGGCAGTGTCATTAATGGCTTTTTCAAGATAATCCGGTACATTGAGCACTCGCACCGACATTCCATCTGCTACTGGATAGTTCCATTGAGTACTATCCGTACCTTGATAGGCGAAGCTATCCACTTTCACGGTATTGGCCGTCACATCCACCAATCGCCAATAATTTCCATTATTAAAGAACTGAACCTCATAATCGTGACC
>CAYMXZ010000203.1:0-6500 GCA_964394475.1 uncultured Caldithrix sp.
ACTCTGGTCGGCCCTGGCTGCATTTGTTATATCGGTGGTAATCGTCGCCACGCGAGGCGGGGAGTTTATCCCCAGAAACGATATGGGATTTCTCGCTATTGCGGTAGATCGAACACCGGGTACCAGTCTGGAGGAGATGGAAAAAAGCATGCATCAGATGAATCAGATCATTATGGAAAAAGTGCCTGAACTTGAAATGCTGACTACCAATTTCGGACAGGGTGAAGGCATAATGGCTTTCTTTTCCACTCGTTCTTCCAGCGAAGGAGACATCAACTTACGATTAAAGAAACTTAGTGAACGAGACCGCAGTGTTTTTGAGATCAGAGATCAATTGCGGGAAGAACTGAATAAACTTCCGGATGTGAAGGTAAATTTTGCTGATCGTGGTGAAGCCGCAATGTTTGGTGGAGCGGCTGATATTGTGGTGGAGATCTACGGACATGATCTGCAGGTCGGGGAAGCTCTCGCCAATCAAATTATGGAAAAGGTCAAAAAAATAAAAGGAGTAGCTGATGTGGAAACCAGCTTCAAAGAAGCTACTCCAGAACTTCGTATTGAATTGGATCGAAATCGAATTTCAGATCTGGGTCTCAATACCGCTCAGATTGGCCAGGCGGTGAGCAGCAGTGTTCTTGGTACGGTGGCCACTCAATTCCGGGAGGGTGGAGAAGAATATGACATCCGAGTCCAGCTGACGAAGGAAGCACGAAGTAGCAAGGAAGATATCGAAAATATTTTATTATCGACTCCGCTGGGGAAGCATATTCCATTGCGGGCCGTCGCAAATGTTGAATACACCAAGGCCCCCAGAGAAATTATCCGCGAAGATCAGGAACGAATGGTCAGTGTCAATATAAATATTTCCGGTAGAGATTTGCGGGGAGTCACCCGGGATGTTCGCAAAGTTTTAAAAGAAGTCACCATACCCAATGATTTTCGTGTGGACATTGGCGGTACGGCAGAGGAGCAACAAAAATCTTTTATGTATCTTGGTTGGGCATTTTTAGTGGCCATCATCCTCACCTACATGGTGATGGCTTCTCAGTTTGAATCCTTCTTAGACCCGTTCATTATTATGTTTACGATTCCGCTCTCTTTCATTGGAGTAGCTTTCGCGCTGGTTATCACCGGAACAGATCTGAGTGTAATGGTTCTGATTGGTATAGTTATGCTGGTAGGAATTGTTGTGAATAATGGAATTGTACTGGTGGATTATATCAATCAAATACGGGCAACAGGAATGGAGATGTTTGAGGCGGTTAGAGAAGGAGGGCGGATCCGAATGCGACCGGTGTTGATGACTGCTCTGACTACCATTCTGGCCATGTTCCCCTTATCACTGGGAATTGGAGAAAGCGGTCAGAGCTGGGCACCGATGGCCCGTGCGGTAATGGGTGGATTGGCGTTTGCCACGGTACTCACCCTGGTGGTGGTCCCGGTAATCTATATAGTCATGGAAATACTTACGGATAAGATAAAGGCACGGCTGGCCGCCCGGGTCGAACGGAAATATGGAAAAGAGGACATACAGATCGAGGAAGCCTGAAATATCATAAACCGCTGCGATATTCCTGGCAGTTTAGAAAATAGGATACTATTTTAAGTAGATTTTTTTTGTCATATATTTCCGGGAAAATAGTGGTATGTTATAACCATTGATTTTTACGGAAGTATAAAATTATTCAGGACTTTTCACACAGGAAATTTTCGATGAAAAAATCTCTGTGGCTCATCATTCTCATTTTATTTTTTCAGGAGGGTTTTACCCGACTTTCTCCCAGAGATCTGTATCATAAATACCGATCTGCTGTCTGCCTGGTAAGCTTCTATCAAAACATTGCCAGCGATTCTAAAATTGGTTCATTTGAAAAAATAAAAAGATATCGAATCGGTATCCTGGTTGACTCAAGCGGATTGGTGATGGTAAGCAATGATGTCTATCCGGTATCGATGGATTTTGTTTCTTCGGGTGGTTCCTATTTATCGTCCCTGCCATCTGATTTTCAGGTTAAACTGGATAATGGTCAGGAATATCCGGCTCAATTTCTGGCAAAAGATGACCAGGCCATGGTGGCTTTAATTCACATCCAGCCGAGTTCTCCACCAATTGCATTTCCTTATGTTACATTTTATGAAACCGCGGAGGTCTCAGTAACCGATAGTATTTATGTGCTTGAATTATTAACTCAGAATTATAATTATGCCCCCTTATTTACTGCGCATCAGATCAATGCCATCGTGGAATCTCCGCGTCGTAAATTTCTGGTAAATAATTATATGCCAGCTTTAAGCGCCGGAGGACTGGTAGTGAATACTGGTGGAAAAGCCATCGGCGTGGTCATAAATCCTTCACTTGAATTTTCCTTCGATTCGGTTGGAGATTTCGAGGAATATCATAAAAATTTTCTGGAAATTGCCCCATCGGAATGGTTTATCAATTTTATGAAGAATCCTCCCACTCTGGTAGAAAGCCAGATTACAATGAAATCATGGTTGGGAATTCAAATGCAGGCATTGACCAAAGAATTAAAAGAATATTGGAAGGTGCCTCAGGAGGGAGGGGTGATCATCAGCAAAATATTTCCAGAATCTCCCGCTGCCCAAGCGAAACTGCAGGTCGGAGATGTTATCCTGGCCGTAAACGATTCCGCCCTACTGATAACTAAAGAGGAGGAAACTGCCAATCTGCGAAATCTCATTTTGTCTTACCCTCCGCACACCAGTATTCAACTTAAAATATTTCGAGATGGAAAAATATTTACTAAAAAAGTAACACTTATTGCTGCTCCCAAAGCGATTGGAATCGCTGAAAGTTATCCCGTTCCTCAACTGGGATTCGAAATTCGAGAATTAACCAGAGATGTAATTTATATGAATGATTTGCCGCTCAGCACAACCGGGGTTTTTGTGTTTCAGGTGGACCGGGCTTCACCTGCTGGAATCGGGGGACTGGAAACCGGTGATATTGTTCAGGAAATCAACGGGAATAAGATTGAAAATTTAACGGATGCAAAAGAATTAATTCTTCGATTACAGGAAAAGTCTCAAAAAATATACATGTTTAAAGTTTTAACAGGACATATCACCCGTTTCGTCTTTTTGGATCTGAATAAATAAAATATTTTTTTCATCTCTCGAAAATAGTTGTCGCCATCAATTAATGGAAATCATTCCATGAGTTTTGAGTATGAGTATCCCCGTCCCATGGTGACGGTAGACATTCTTGTTCTAAAAATTCAGGACAAAGTATTAAAGGTATTGCTGATTAAGCGCAAGCATGAACCCTATGTTGACTGCTGGGCACTTCCGGGTGGATTTATTGAGATGACCGAGAGCCTGCGGGAAGCCGCTGCCCGGGAACTCCATGAAGAAACTGGCCTGAAGAATTTTTTCCTTCTTCCATTACTGCAGGCCGATGATCCGCAGCGGGATCCCCGTGGACGCACCATCAGCCATCTTTTCGGCACGCTGATTTCACACCCCTCTCCCGAAATGAAAGCCGGCGATGATGCAACTCTCGCTGCGTGGTTCCCCATTGACCACTTACCTTCTCTGGCTTTCGATCATGATGATCTGGTCAAAAGAGGAGTAGAGGAATTTAAGTTTCAGATATTCTTCAGACTTTCTCTACTTGCTTTTATGAATGAAAAGTTTTCGTCTAAAGAATGGGAAGCATACGGTGATGTTCTATTTCAAAGGAAAGAAATCTCCTCTCTTCTTCTGCAAAAATCCCTGAAATTGAAAGTTATCAGAAAAATAGATGAAAATTTGTACCAGCGCAGTGTATCAGTTTCTGAAATTTATTCTTTATCCTTTTCTACTCTGGCTGATATCTGGTTAGATCAATCATAAAGCAGTAAGACATTCTTGATCGGTATACGGGAATTACTCGCTTTTACTGTAAAATTTGTTTTGTTATTAAAAGAAAATTATTGTGATCAATCCATGCAATTCTCTTCTCCTCTTCTTCCTGGTGTCCTTATTAAACGGTATAAACGTTTTTTGGCAGAAGTCCGCTTATCGGATGGTCAAATAGTTACTGCCCACTGCCCGAATTCGGGAAGTATGAAAGGTTGTAATATTCCGGGGAATCAGGTCATGCTGTCGCTTCATAATCGGCCGCAACGAAAATTAAAATACACCTGGGAAATGATCCAGGTAAATGGCAGCTGGATAGGAATTAATACGAATCTTTCTACGAAATTAGTTATCGAAGCAATTCGGGCGAATGGAATCAAAGAACTTCAGGGTTATCAGGATATCCAGGCGGAAGTGCGAGTAAGTGCACATTCTCGTCTGGACTTGCTTCTCAGTGGACCTGCCGGTCGCTGTTTTATCGAAGTGAAGAATGTTACCTTTCTTGATGGACAAACTGCCCGCTTCCCGGATGCGGTGACTCTTCGAGGGCAGAAGCATTTAAGCGAATTAATCGACCTTGTGAAAAATGGAAAACGCGCCGTTATATTTTTTGTGGTGCAACGGGCGGATGCAAATAGTTTTGCTCCGGCTGATGATATTGATCCAGAGTATGCACGCTTGCTTCGAAAAGCGTCTGATCACAGAGTGGAAATTCTGGTATATCAGGCAAGAGTCAATCCAACTGAAATCAAAATAACAAATTCGCTGCCCTTTAGCTGGAAATAAATCTATGGTGATTTTGCTGGCTGTGGTAAACCGCCCTGTTCCAGCTGGATGGGGGTAGCCAGAGTGAGTCCGTATACTTTCAGGGCGCCAGCATTTTTCAATTCCCTGGCACATTCGTTCAGCGTGGCACCGGTCGTCACCACATCATCCACAATAATAATCGATTGACCCCTGATGAAATCGATTTCAGAAACTTTGAAAGCCTGTGAGACATTTTGCAAGCGTTCTTCACGATTTAATTCGGTTTGCGTGGTGGTGGACCTGACCCGTTTGAGGAGGTGCGGATAAATGTGATTCTTCGTTTGCTGAAAAAAACCTTCGGCAATTCGCTGGCTTTGATTGAATCCTCTTTCTTTTTCTCGGGAAATAAAAAGCGGTACTGGCAGGACCAGAGCATTTCTGTTCAGAAAGGAGCGATCGACAACCTGAATGGCATGTGCCGCGAATTTTTGAGCTAACCGCTCAGCCTTCTGATATTTTATCTGATGAATAATAGTTTGCACAATCGGGTCAAATTGAAAAACAGCCTCCAGCCCGTCCAGGTAGCAAGGATTCAGGCGATCCAGAATTTGTTCACGGGTAAAATGAAGCGGAACCGGCTGAATTTTTTCCAGGCACGGAGTGCACACGGTTTTAAGCTCGTTCATTTCTTGAATGATATGCTGACAAACCACACAAATAGGTGGATAAATAAGTTGGAGGAATCCCTCCACCGTGGAAGAAATGAAGGAAATGATTGACATAAAAAAGAAAGCCCCGTTTACTCAACGGGGCTGGATTTATGTATTCGATTTAATTAAAAACGATAGCTGAATGAAAGCCTGGGTTCAATCCGCTCTTGCGGACGATAGACCGTATTCCCATTTTCATCTTCAGCTTTTACCCAACTCCAATAATAGATTGTGGAAAGTACCATGAACATATTTAAACGATATCCGACTTCAATTCTGGCCAGAGAACGATTATCCAGAGTTCGAAAATCTTCAAAAGTTTCAATACCTCGCTTGTCATAGAAAGCAGATAATTCGAACTTGGGTACCAGATCGGGAGCTAACGCCTCCAGATGTAAAACTCCGCTTCCTTTTATGCCATTTAAGCGCTGGTAATTACCGGTTAATCTGATTTTATTGATGATTTGTCCGGCTAATTGTCCGAAATATCCCTCGTTCTTTTCGGCAGCTTCCAGTCGTCTGATTCCGCTCTCGGTTGGATATTCAAACGGATCTAATTCGCGATCCAGTTCATATTGCGGTCCAAAGAAGTTGGGGATGAATTGTTCTCCGATCCAGCGTTTCTCAAATTTCGCCATCATTCCAAATACGCCAATTAATTCCGGAAAAATAACATTGATTCCCGTCGCCTGTCCATTTCCAAAATCTTTAAATTTCCCATAATCGTAGTACACACCGGTTCGAAAAACTGGTAGATCGAGCAGAACCACATCTGCCCCTAAACCATAAGCCTGCAGTTTCTTCCATTCACCCTGCGTTTCCCAGGAGGGGAATTTATTGTCATAAATATATGTTCCATAAAAACGAATATTCTTCAGAATAGGAGCATTGGGATTGATAAACCGGAAAGGTCGAAAATAAAGATTTCCACCAACCAATTCCAGTCTGGCCAGGTTGTTCACCACCGATTCAAATCCCACTTTTCCAAAATCGACATCAAAAGCCAGTCCCCACTTTCGCTGATCGTAGTTAGAAGCATTGGTATAGTTCCACATGAGGAAACCATTTCCCAGTGAGGATAATACTAACATTCCTGCTCGAGCATAAAAGGGATCGTATTTATGCCCATATCTTACATATCGGATGGCTCTCAAAACACCCACCCCGCCCTTGTACTCGTCC
>CAYMXZ010000204.1:0-6413 GCA_964394475.1 uncultured Caldithrix sp.
AACTATTCGTCACCTGAAAAAATGGATGAAGCCCATCCCGGTGCGTCGCACCCTTCCGCTCATCCTCACCCGCAGCTGGATTAAATATGTCCCCAGAGGCCAGGTTTTGATTTTTTCTCCCTGGAATTTTCCTTTCTTGCTCTCCATCGGTCCGCTGATTTCAGCCATTGCAGCTGGCAACTGCGTGATGCTGAAACCCTCCGAAATTTCTATTCACACTTCCCGCTTAATTAAAAAAATGATCGGCGAGCTATTTCTGGAAAACGAAATTGCAGTGATCTGCGGCGGAATCGATATCGCTACCGAATTACTCACCTATCCTTTCGACCATATCTATTTTACCGGAAGCAGTGAAGTCGGCAAAATTGTGATGAAAGCCGCTGCTAAAAATCTATCCTCCATCACACTGGAATTGGGCGGAAAATCTCCCGCCATGGTTGATCAGACCGCTGACCTGAAAGACGCTGCCAGAAAAATTGTATGGGGAAAATTCATCAATGCCGGACAGAAATGCGTGGCACCCGATTATGTGCTGGTGCAGGAATCGGTGTACTCTGAATTTATAGAATTGTTGAAATCCAATGTAGCCCGCTCTTATGGAAATGATGAAGCTCAACGAGCCGCCAGTGCTGATTTTGCCAGAATCATCGACGAGCGTCATTACACGCGACTTAAAAATATTATCACCGAAGCTCTTGCCAGCGGATATAATCTGGTGTGTGGTGGAATACCGGATAATGGCGACCGCTATATCGCTCCCACCATTCTCACCGGAAACAATCTTGATTTGAAACTTATGCAGGAAGAGATCTTCGGACCGGTATTGCCGGTGATACCTTTCGCTTCCATAGAAAGGGCGATTGAAATCATCAACCAAAGACCCAAACCACTGGCAGTGTACATCTTCAGCCATAATCAAAAAAATATTCGGACGATTTCCATGCTTACCCTTTCTGGTGGCCTGTGCATCAATGAGGTTTCCATTCAATTTATTCACCCTCGTCTGCCTTTCGGCGGCGTGCGGGAGAGCGGTTTTGGCAATGCGCATGGATATTTTGGATTCAAAACCTTTTCCCATGAACGGGCATATTTGAAAGGCAGTCGCTGGAATCCGTTGAAAGTACTCTATCCACCTTACACCAACTTTAAAGAAAAATTGACCGATATTTTGATAAAATATTTTTGAAAAATGATTCTCACATTAACCTCAAAAAACTTATTCAGAACGGGGTAGCAAATTGTAACTTTTTTTGAACTTTCATGAATCTATTTGAATTTTGCTTGATAATCCCTTTTCTCTGTTTCCACTCTCAACGGACAAATGGAGGGTGAGCAAAAAGCAAATAAAACCTATTCATGTGAGAAAAATATGACTCCCAATTTTGATTACGACTATATCGTCATCGGTTCAGGATTTGGCGGTTCGGTGGCGGCACTGCGCTTAGCCGAAAAAGGATATCGGGTACTGGTGCTGGAAAAAGGGAAATGGTTTTCGGCGCAGGATTTCCCCAAACGAAACTGGAATGTAAAAAGATGGCTGTGGATACCCCTGCTGCGTTTTTTTGGATTCTTTAAGATTTCCTTCTTCCGTCACATCACTATTCTTTCCGGAGTAGGAGTGGGCGGCGGTTCATTGGTTTACGCCAATACGCTACCCCTGCCACGAAATGAATTTTTTCAGGCGAAAAGCTGGGCACATTTAGCCGATTGGAAAACCGAATTGCGGGAACACTATGAAACCAGCCGAAGAATGCTGGGAACTACCACCAATCCGCGGTTGGAAACGGGTGACCTGGCACTAAAAAAATTGGCGGATGAGATTGGCAAATCAGAATACTTTGAGCCCACCCAGGTGGCCGTGTTTTTTGGAAAAGCGAATAAAACTGTACCGGATCCCTATTTCAACGGAAAGGGACCGGAGCGAGCTGGCTGTAATTTCTGCGGTGGATGCATGACTGGCTGTCGCTATAACGCAAAGAATACCTTAGACAAAAATTATTTATATCTGGCTCAACAATTGGGTGCAAAGATTCAGGCGGAAGCTGAGGTGTACGACGTTCTACCGATCGGGAGTACCGATGGATCTGACGGCTACCAAATCAACTGGAAAAAGTCAACTGGATTTATCAAGAAAAAGGGCGGTTATACTGCAAGAGGAGTCATCTTCGCGGGCGGTGTGCTGGGCACTATCCCTTTGCTGTTAAAACTCCGGCGCTCCTCACTTCCCAACCTCTCTCCACGGGTAGGAGATGGCATCCGCACCAATTCGGAAAGTTTAGTCGGGATAACGACCTTTGATAAAAACACGGTGTTCTCAGACGGCATTGCTATCGGTTCCATCTTGCATACCGATCCCCACAGCCATCTGGAACCAGTGCGCTATGCCTCCGGCTCCGGCTTCTGGCGATTGCTGATGAGTCCGCTGGTGCATGGACCCAATGTATTTATCCGGATCATGAAGGCGATGGGAAATTTTCTGGCTCATCCCGTAAAAAACCTGCGAGTGATTTTCGTCTGGGACTGGGCCAAACGAACCCAGATTCTGCTCTTCATGCGCACGCTGGACAGTACGCTGCGTTTTTCTCGAGGCCTGTTTGGAATGAAATCAACCATGACTCAGGGACAGGCACCTACTCCGTTTGTGGCAGAAGCAAAGGAATTAGCCGAGAAATATGCGAAGATTGTCAATGCCAAACCGATCGTGCTGCTTACTGAAACCCTGTTCGGCATCCCCACCACCGCTCATATTTTAGGTGGAGCAGTGATGGGCCGGGATTCCAGTGAAGGAGTCATAGACAAGGATAATAAAGTATTTGGTTATCAGAACATGTACATCTACGACGGCTCAGCCATCTCAGCCAATCCGGGAGTGAATCCGTCGCTAACCATCACAGCGCTGGCAGAAAGGGCAATGAGTAAGATTCCGGCAAAGAATGAATTGTAAAAAAGCAACTATTAAATGTAAATTGAAACTAACGGTATAACGTGCAATTATAAAAATACCTTTTTATCTCGAACAAGTTTTAGGTAAAAGCACCTTATCCTCCTTCACTCTATCAAGAAGAAAGGAGCAACTATGATCGAAAACATTAAACTTACCCTGAATGGAAAACCGGTCAACCTTACAGTAGACAGCGATCGCCCTCTGCTGTGGGTGCTGCGCACCGATCTGGGACTGACCGGGGCGAAGTACGGCTGTGGGGAAGGTTACTGTGGGGCCTGCACCGTACTGGTGAATAACGAAGCCTTGCGCTCCTGCCAGCTGACCATGAAAGATGTCCAGAATAAGAAAGTAGTGACCATCGAAGGGCTGGCGAAAAACGGGGATCTGCATCCGCTGCAAAAAGCCTTCATGGCGCATGATGCTCTGCAGTGCGGTTACTGTACGCCGGGAATGATCATGAATGCTTATGCTTTTCTGCTAAAAAATCCCCGACCTTCCGAATCTCAGATTATGGCCGAGATGGAGAATAATCTCTGCCGATGCGGAGCCCATATCCGCATTATTAAGGCCATTCAAGCCGCTGCGCAAGAAATAGGAGGGATGAAAAAATGAAGAACGATCAAATTTTTAAAAGTGATTTTTCCGATAATGCCTCTGATTTTCAGATGGATCGCCGGGAATTCCTCAAATTAGCGGGGGGCGGGATTTTCATCCTGTTCAGCCTGTGGGATTCCTCTCCTTTTCTAAAAGAATTACAGGCCCAGGCCCGGGAACTGCCCACTGATCTAAATGCCTTTCTGCGGATCGGGGAGGACGGCCGGGTTTCTCTTTTTACCGGTAAGATCGAAATGGGACAGGGTGTCATCACCTCCCTGGCCCAGATGCTGGCCGATGAGCTGGACGTTCCCGTCGATACAGTCGACATGGTGATGGGCGACACGGACCTTTGTCCCTGGGACATGGGCACATTTGGATCTCGGACTACCCGATTTTTTGGTCCCCCCTTGCGTGCGGCAGGGGCGGAAGCCCGCCGGATTTTACTGGAATTGGCCGCCGAAAAACTCAATCTCCCACTCACCGACCTCAGTGTGGAAAATGGAATCGTCTTCGATAAAACCAATCATAAACGACAGGCCTCTTACGCTGAACTCACCAGGGGAAAAAGAATTGAGCGGAAGCTTACCGAAAAAGTAGATGTGAAATCACCCGATGAATTCAAAATCATGAACCGCCCCTTCCTTCGTCGGGATGCCCGTGAAAAGGTGACCGGTCAGGCCAAATTTGCCGGTGACATGCAGTTTCCCAATATGCTGTATGCCAGAATTTTGCGTCCGCCGTCCCACGCCGCCAGACTGGTGGAAGTGGATGTGACCGCCGCTCAACAAATCGATGGCGTGCAAATCATTCGCGAAGGCGACTTCATTGCTGTTCTGCACAAATATCCCGATGTGGCAGAAAATGCGCTAAAAAAGATAAAGGCTCGCTTCGAGGTTCCCGAATCCGATCTGAATGAAAATACGATTTTTGACCATCTTTTAAAAGTTGCTCCACCGGGTGAGACGGTGGCGGAAGGAGGAGATCTGGCCATCGGAGAGAAGGAATCCACCGCAATTGTGGAAGGAACATATCTGGATGGTTATAAGGCTCATGCTCCAATCGAACCGCATACCGCGGTGGCAAAACTTGAAGGTGACAGAGTTATCGTTTGGCCATCATCGCAAACTCCCTTCCCCGCCAGAGAAGAAATAGCAAAAGCCCTAAGAATTCCTCCCGAAAAGGTGCGGATTATTTCTCCTTTTGTGGGTGGAGGATTTGGCGGAAAGAGTCGCAACCTGCAGGCGGTGGAAGCCGCCCGTCTGGCCAAATTAACCGGCAGGCCGGTGCAGGTGGCCTGGACCCGTCAGGAAGAATTTTTCTATGATTCTTTTCGACCAGCCGCGGTGGTGAAGATCAAATCCGGAATCGATAGCGAGGGGCGCATTAGATTATGGGAATATCATGTTTATTTTGCCGGTGATAGAGGTTCTCAGCATTTCTATAACATTCCCCATCATCACACCTTATCGCATGGGTCAGGTTGGGGCAGTGCTCCTGGCACTCATCCCTTTGCCACCGGAGCCTGGCGGGCGCCGGCCAATAACACCAACACCTTCGCCAGGGAATCACAGATTGACATCATGGCTGCCAGAGCCAAACAGGATCCGCTGGAATTTCGATTAAAAAATTTGACCAACGAAAAATTCATCCGGGTTTTAAAAGCTGCCGCCGAAAAATTCAACTGGAAACCGGCTCCCACACCCAGCGGACGCGGCCGGGGAATCGCCCTGGGAACTGATGTGGGTACCTTTGTGGCAACCATCGCAGAAGTGGAAGTGGATAGAAACACCGGTGAAGTCCGGGTGAAACGGGTGGTCTGTGCACAGGACATGGGTTTGGTGATTAACCCGCAGGGTGCCACGATTCAGATGGAAGGTTGCATCACCATGGGATTGGGCTACGCATTAAAAGAAGATATCCAATTCCGCGGCGGACAAATCCTCAATGAGAATTTTGATACCTATCATATTCCGCGCTTCTCCTGGCTGCCTGAAATTGAGACGATAATCATTGATGATAAAAGCGCTCCTGCGCAGGGCGGTGGCGAACCGGCCATCATCACCATGGGCGGTGCGATTGCCAATGCCATCTATGATGCGGTGGGTGCCCGCGTTTATCAGATGCCGATGACGCCGGAACGAATAAAGGAAGCACTGGCCAAAAGGGAGGGGTAATAGTTTATAGTTTATAATTTATAGTTGAAAAATATTATTGACGGCTATCTTTTGGGGGTTCCGCCCTATTTGATGTGTCCTGTGCCTTTTACACATTCTATCTTTTAGCTAATGCCGATGGCAATGATGACTATCGGTTCAGGATAAGAATCATGCGATTTTGCGCAAAGCCTGTGATTGGCAAATCCTGTTGCTCAATCCAAAATTCAAACTGTTGCTGGAAGATGTGGAATATGACATTATTGGAAAAGAATTCCAGAAAGAATCTCAGGATAAGGTTGTGGATCGAGCAGTCAAAATAGTGGATCTGCTGATTAAGGTTTTGGATCAGATGAATCTTGGTAGTGTTGAACGGAAAGCAGAAATTTTAGCCAAGATTGGCACTGTTTTGGAAAAGGAATTAGCTGATTACGAATTGGACTTTCGGGAAATGAAAGATATTACTCCGGAAGAAATTGAGAAGGTCAAGCAAGTAAGAATGGAAGAAGAAATGGCCAGATTTGCTCAACTTCAAGGACCGGGAGAATAGGAATGACTGAGGAACAGGAAAAGACGATTCGAGATATTGTGGGAATGATTAAGAAACTGAATGGCGGATCGTTGCCGGAGAACTTTGATTTCCGCCTGGAGGTTCGCAGTAAGCGGTTCAATCAAATGCGGATTACCGATGTGGGAGAGGGAAAGAACCTGATCAAAAA
>CAYMXZ010000205.1:0-6398 GCA_964394475.1 uncultured Caldithrix sp.
GAGTAAGAATCTTTTTCCAATTTAATATCGTCATCATTATAGTCTTCTGTTTTTTCATCTAATTTTAAAGGTAAAATTATTATCGAAACAAAAATTAATTACTGTATCTTATTTGAAAAATTTTGTGAATATAAAAATAAAGTAGTAAAATAGTCAAAAGATTTTTAGAAAGTGTGACGGCAATCAATCTGGCATATGAATATCTCATTTTAGTGAGTACACTTTCTTCGTCATGTTACCAACATTATCCTCGACGGTAATTTTGATTATCGCCGGGCCAGAAAGATTGGAGGCAAGATGGAAGGTGACATAATCTTCTTCCGGATCGTATTCAAATAATTGCCATTGACCATTCAGATCAATTTGTATTTTCGATTCGCTCTGGATGCCTGAAAATTCATCCTTGATAAAAAACTTAATCACGTCATTTTGATTTTGAATGGTCGTCAGATCAAGCGCGTGAGCCGGCAGTATGGAAGGCGGTATCGTATCCTGGATCAAGGTAAATTTTTCCAGGCTGGTTACCCGGGCTTTTAAACGGTGTGATAAAGTATCTATCTTTGATGGAATGAATTGCCATCCCTTCTTCTGATCCCAGTAATACAAACCCACTCCATTCAGGGATGAATATTTTTCTGGCAGACCCAGCTCAATCCACACTCCGCCATCGACTGCTTGAGTAAATGGTTGTAAATCATAAATATTTCCAAGTATGGTGTATTTTTTAGGTGGTGTATAAGAGGCTGTGTTATCCAGAACCTTAATAAAAACTGCGGCATCATCATATAACGCGAGAGGCGGGAAAACTGCCTGGAAAAATCGATCACTTGAAATGATTCGGTAAGAATTGTTACGCTCTACATAATATAGATTCTCCAGCGACAGATTAAACAGTTTTTCCCAGATCTCTCTTTGATTGAAGAAAATAGTAAAAGGTATATGTATTCGAAAAGTTTCTTCATCCTGTGGATACCAGAAGATTTCTGGAATTTGTTTAGTTAATTGGGAGAGGAAAGTAAAGGGACGATAATGATTGGTGTGGGCAGAGATTTCCAGCCAATCTCTTTTGATGCGCACATCGATGGTCTCGAATATTGGCAGACTGTCTCTTTTACTTTTGTTTTCAGGGGATCGCAGGAATAACGGGAAGCTGGGAATACCAGACTCTTTTATCCCCTGTATTTTCAAGATATTGTCAACTGAAAATTTTCCGGGTGAAATAGCAAGGGTGTAATAATACCTGCCCTCTACCTGTAATTCTACCAGGCTTTGCTGTTTAGATAAATCGGACCATGTTCCTAATGGTTCTTGCTGCTGGATGGAGACATCGGTTAATTTTTGACTGCTCTGGAGGCGCAGAAATAAATCATCCTCAATCCAGCGGAAGAGGTCATAATTCAGGTGGGGAATGCTTCCGCTCCGAAAGTAAGCTTCAAATAGTGCGGTATTATCTGAAAAATCGGATATTTCCACCCGAAGTGAATGAACACCTTCGCTCAATTGGCGATGATTTATTACCCCACTACCTGGACCATAATTATGATAAAAAGGGAGATTATTTTCTGGATGAATATAAAAATTATGAAAGATCCCCTGTCCTTTTCTCCACAGATCATAATTTTTATCGAGTTCAACTTTTTCGGATTGTTCATAAGAGAAACGATCGTATTGCACGGAATATACCAGAGAGTCATCGATCCACATGTTGGCCCGGTAGAATGAAAATTCATTATTGGCGCCACCAGCCTGGTCATATGCTTTGATCGCCAGACCGATTTGCCCGCTAAAAAGTAGTGTATCCTCCAATTGAAATTTTTGACGCCTATCCAGGCTGAAAAAAAGTGTATCACTGGTAAGATTAATGAGTGAACGATGATCCATTGGAAAAAAAGCTGCCTGATAGAGGCGGGGAGGGGTGTGGTCTTTAAAGAGCGATCGATAGTATTGCAACGGATTGAGAGGTCGGTTTTGCGGATCCCGAATTTCAAAATGCAGGTGGGGAGAACCAATTCCGCTCTTCCCGGTATACCCAATTATTTGACCCCGCTTTACTGGAAATTGCTGGGAAGTAAATTGCCGATCGATCCGATAGGTTTTATTCGCTTTTCTTTCCTTATCCAGATAAGTGTCCAATTCTGGCCAGAATTTACTGAGATGGGCGTAAATAACCATATTTCCATCTTTTAATTTCAGGTAAAGTGCCTTTCCATATCCAAATGCTGAGATTCGGGCTCGCATAATATATCCGTCGTCAATGGCCACGATGGGATATCCAGTGCGATTCCAGGTTTTGATATCGATGGCCGCATGAAAATGCCGCGGGCGAAATTCGCAAAAATTACTGGTGAGTAGCTTGCTGGCATTTGTCGGCCACAGATAATCCTGCCCCACTGCTGCGATGGGGACAATAATCAATAGAAATATTTTGAAGAGAAGAACTTTATGAGCACCAGAAATATATCTGAACATGATTATTTTTCTATTTTTATTAAAGATAACTCTTAAAATGAGACCTGATAACATTCGAAGTTTTTCAGATCATCCGTAATTATCAATGTGAAATTTTAATTCGAACATCAACAATTTTGCATTTATTCGGGTGTGGATCCACGATAAAAGGATTAAAATCCAGCTCACTGATTTGCGGCCAATCCAGCGCCAGCTGGGATAACCGCAGTAAATTATCGACGATGATCTGGGTGTCGATAGCGGGTTGTCCACGGAATCCCTGCAGCAGACGATATCCTTTGATCTCTGTGATCATCTCCCGGGCGTCATGTTCGGTGAGTGGGGCAATTCGAAAACTGACATCATTAAATATTTCGATAAAAATTCCCCCCATTCCCAACATGATCATTGGACCATAATTCGGATCCCGCTTCATACCTAAGGCCAGTTCAAATTGTCCGTTGACCATCTCCTGAACCAGAATCCCGAAAATTTTCTCGGGGCTGACCGTTTGATGAGCTTTTTCCAGAAGTGAATGGAAAGTATGCTGGATATCCTCGGTGGTCTTTAAATTTATTTTTACCCCTCCGCTATCTGATTTATGGATGATATCCTCTGCTTCAATTTTTAATACCACGGGTTGATTTATTTTCTGAAAAAATTCTACCGCTTCGGCAGCTGATTGAGCGATGGTGCTGGCAGCCAGTGGAAAATCATATGGCTGCAGCAGTGATAAAATCTCTGCCGTTCTTAGATAATCTCTTTTTTCAAAGGACGCGGATTCGAAGATATGCCGTAATCCACCTCGTTCAACAGCGATTTTTTTCGGTTTGCTTACTGGCGACTTCCGGTGCTGGTGGAACTTAAGCATGCCAGCCATACTGTACGCCGCTGCTTCCGGATACGAGTAGATGGGCAGGTGGAGTTCACTAAAAGTATCTAAACCTGAGGTCTCGTCCTTTTTGGCCATCAGTACCACAAATACAGGCTTGTGCGTTTTATTGGCCAGGATTTCTTTCAGGCCTTCTGCTATCAGGGCTGGAGTGGTGTTCACGGGAGGCCGAACGATAATCACCATAATAGCATCCACATTTTCATCCTTCATCAGGTGAAAGAGCGCATTCTTGTAAGTTATTTCATTGGCACTGGCAATCATATCCACCGGATTATTGATCGCCGCTTCTTCCGGCAAAAATTTTCGTAATTCTGTTTTGGTTTTTTCAGAGAGTTCTGCCATTTTCAATCCATGGTGTTCGATGGCATCGGTGGCCAGGATGGCAGGTCCACCAGCGTTGGTAAGCACCGCGATTCGATCTCCTTTGGGGCAGGGTTGATTGGAGAAACCCAGCGCCAAATTGAACATGTTTTCAATGGTATGAACACGAAGAATACCACATTGCTGGAAGAAAGCCTCGGTCGCCCGCTCTGAGCTGGCCAGAGCTCCGGTGTGGGAAGAAGCCGCTCTGGCTCCGCTGGCACTGCTTCCCGCTTTTAAGGCGATAATGGGCTTCTGACGGCTGAGCTGAGTAAGGATTTTCCTTAAGCGAGCCGTATCTTCGATACTCTCCAGATACAGGGTGATCACTTCAGTTTTTTCATGAGTGGCTAAATATTCCAGAAAATCGCTGTCGATTAAATCCGCTTTGTTACCCTCACTAATGAACAGAGAAAAACCAAGATGAATTATTTTGCTCATCTCCAATACGGCAACTCCCAGAGCGCCGGATTGTGAGACAAAGGCCACATTGCCTGTAAATGGTTCGGTGGGAGAAAAACTGGCATTTAATCGGACTTCTGGATCGGTATTTATGATTCCCATGCAATTGGGACCAATCATCCGCATTCCATACTTTTTCAACACCGATACGAGTTGGTTCTCTCTGGTAATTCCTTCACCACCTATTTCTCTGAAACCGGCGGTAATCATCACAATATTTTTGATTCCTTTTTTACCACAGCTTTCTACGACCTCAACCGCCAATTCTTTTTTAACCATTATTACCGCCAATTCCGGAACTTCGGGAACAGCTTCAATCGACGGAAAACAGGGAACATTATTTATTTCCGTCGCCTGAGGGTTCACAGGGAAAATTTTTCCGCGATACCCATAATGTAATAACTTATCAAAAAATACTTTACCCAGACTCCCCTCTTTGCGGGAGGCACCAATAACGGCAATTGAATGCGGTTTAAAAAAGCCATCCAGATGTGACATGGTCTTCTTTCCTTCTTTACAATAATTTAATTTTTAAAATAGGTAAATGGTGAATATAAACAACTCATGAGTTCGAAGTAATCCGTGATATTCCATATGAAATGCTGTATACCCATTGATTTGCCAACTAATGTTAACTTTTCTACAATGAAAATCAGCGGTATCTTTCTGTAAAAAGAACCGTATCAAAAAATAACTATTATGAAGAGATAATGTAATTAGAAATATATTTTTATGTTCCTTGCTTTTAGATGAAGTATAACTTGAAAAAAGCAAAATTACTTACTATTTTCGTCTTAGATTAATCGAGAGCTCATCATGCACAAACTCTTTTTCATTTTTTTATTTCTTTTTCTCTTTGGCGGGGGATGTTCACGACAAATTTACCAGGTGGCGTATCCTACTTTAAATGATGGAAAATATGACAGTGAGTTTCCCTATCGAAATTGTTCCAATGAGTTGTATCGTGTCTCCCAATCAATACGGAAGCTATCGGCCATTGCCTACTACAAGAGTTATATATTTGAAAACGATAGTCGGGTAACGGTGCAAGATGTGAAAAATAAAAATTACCGAAATCGAGCCAGCAAGGAGATATTTTTTAACAATTCGGTAATCGGTTCAGCCACTGTCATCAGTTATGTGGGGTCTCATGTGGCATTACTTACCTGTGCACACATTATTGATTTTGAGGATACTCTTTATAGTTTTTATTTAGACGAAAACCATACGCCGACCTCTTATCTGCAGAGCGTGGCCTTCAAGGAAAGGCAATCAAATTTTATAGCCGATTTTCCGGAAAAAGGAGATTTAGAAGTTCTGGGCATGGATCGAGGGATGGATATTGCCATTCTGGGAAAAAGGTTTACTGGCAATACTCGTTTTCCGATTTCGGTTTTTGATTTTCCCCTGGGGAAATCGAAAGATCTGGAATGGGGGTCTTTTGTTTATCTTATTGGATACCCCAAGGGATACCTGATGGTGACCAAGGGTATTGTTAGTCAGCCCAATCGCGATGAAAACGCTTCTTTTTTAGTCGATGCGCTATTCAATAAAGGGTTCAGTGGCGGGGTGGTTCTGGCCATACGTGATGGGGTACCCAATTTCGAAATGGTGGGTATGGCGGGCTCGGTGTCGGCTGACTTTGAATATACGCTGGTTCCCCCTGAAGATTTATACCGCTTTGGATATGACCCGCGAATTCCTTATACCGGTGATATCTTCCTGAAGCAAACTCGTACCATTAATTATGGAATTACTTTTATTGTCTCCGCAGAAAGTATAAAAAGTTTTATCAAATCTCACCTGCAAGACTTTCTGTATCGTGGATATGACTTATCGTTACTAGTCCGGTGAGTTCTTTTGCATAAGGCAGCATAAGATATTTTTATCTATTCATCATGAAAATTTTTTTAAATGATTACCGCTTAGCTCATAATTCAATTGAACTATATCCTTTAAAAACGATTCCCAAATCGGAATTAATTCTCTCCTGAACCTGTAAATTCGTCTTTTAAATATCATGTTGATAAAAGTCAAGTCGTATTTCTTCCCTGGTTATTAATAATTTGAAGCTTCTTGTACCCTGTCTGTAACAGGCAGGGGTGCTTGTTATAGACCGGGGTGCGCAAGATTGTAGATTTTCAATAAAAAATAAAAGAATAAAATTTTATTGTATTCCACTGCTGTCCAAAATAAATTTAATTCATGAATGACTTTCCTATTTTATAAGGCT
>CAYMXZ010000206.1:0-6306 GCA_964394475.1 uncultured Caldithrix sp.
TTTAAAAATTTTAAGGAAGCCCTGCAATTTATCAATAAAGTTGGACTCATTGCCGAACAGCAGAATCATCATCCGGAGATATTTAATGTCTATAATCGGGTGACTTTGCGTTATTTTACCCACGATGTGGGAGGACTGACACGACGGGATTTCCAGGCAGCGGACGCGATTGATAAATTGGAGTGAGAAGCTCTATAGGTAAATAAATTTTTAATAGTGCAGATTACTTTTTTGTCTTTATTCATCATTGTCGAGAGCCAATCAGAACGTTTAAATTTCTTTCCCCTTCTGAATAGGCAATGATAGCTGTTCCGCACGCATCGCTCCATACATTTACTGTAGTGCGCAGCATATCTAAAAGGCGATCGACGGTGAGAATTAGTGCCACACCTTCCAGGGGTAATTGAACCGCCTGCAGAATAATGGTCATCATTACCAATCCGGCCATGGGAATCCCTGCCGCTCCGATACTTACCAGGAGCGACAGTAGGACAATAGTAAATTGCTGCCCGAGGGTCAGGTCAATTCCGTAAATTTGAGCGATGAAAATAACAGCTACGCACTCATAGAGAGCGGTACCGTCCATATTTATAGTTGATCCCAGAGGAAGCACAAAACTGGAAATGCGGTTAGAGATACCGGCTTTATTCTCCATGGCATCCATGGTCAGGGGTAAAGTCGCAGAAGAAGAAGCTGTAGAAAAGGCGGTGATGAGTGCGGCCGACATGGCTTGAAGCTGTTTTAAAGGATGTATTTTTGCGAGAAAAAACATCAAAGAGGGGAGGGTAAGAAAGGCATGAATGGCTAACCCAAGGATAACCACTATCATATAAACAGCCAGCGGTTTAAAAATTTCAAAACTGGTTTGTGCGACAATTTTCGCAACCAGTGCGAAAACTCCAACAGGTGTGAATTTGATGATGAATTGGGTAATTTGCATCATCACCATAAAAATTCCCTGAAAAAAATCGGTTAATTGATGGCGATAGGGTTCGGGTACTCGCGAAATAAAAAATCCGAAAAGCAGGGCAAAGAATATAATGGGTAAAACATCTCCTTTAGCCAATGCTTCAACGGGATTGGTGGGAATAATACCCAGTAGTCGGTCACCCAGTTTTTCCATATGGGAGGTAAACTCTTCCGGTAAACTTTCGAATCCCAGCCGTTCTTTTAGTCCAGGTTTAACTCCAGGTTGAATCATATTGACTAAAAATAGACCGGTGAGAATGGCTATGAAGCTGGTTGTCAGGTAATAGATGATGGTTTTTAAACTCAGTCGTCCAAAGCTTTCGGCTTTTGAAATGCTGGTAACGCCTGAAACGATACTGGAAAAGATAAGGGGGATAATCACCATTCGCAGAGCCCGCAGAAAAATGGTTCCCAGGACCGAGATGTAATCAATTACAAAGGCGCGAAATCCAAACGGTTGGGAAAGAAGACCAAAAAGGATTCCCAGGAAGAGGGCGATAAAGATTTGAGAGGGTAATTTGATTTTCATATATGAACACCGATATGTTGTGAAAAATCAGTGGTGGATATCAGCCATCTTAAGATTGGAGAAAAATGGGAAGAAAATCAACTGAAAAATCATTTTACCAAATTTTTAGAGGGGTAATGTAAAAACTTTTGATAAATATAGTTTGTGAATTATGTTTGCGCTTGAATTAAGTTTTGGATTTATATATATTTTCAACTTAAAAATCGGGGCGTAGCGCAGTCTGGTTAGCGCGCTTGGTTCGGGACCAAGAAGTCGCCAGTTCGAATCTGGCCGCCCCGACACCAGAACCCACTGATGAAATTCAGTGGGTTACTCGTAAATATGATTTAAAGCAGGAGAAAAAAGATCAATGGGTTACCCGTTTAAAGAAATCGAAAAAAAATGGCAGCGCGAATGGGAAAAAAAGAAAACCTTCCGTACCGATCTGAATAAGTTCGAAAAAAAATGCTATACCCTGGTCATGTTCATTTATCCTTCTTCTGATAAGTTGCATATGGGACATTGGTTTAATTACGGTTGCACCGATACCTGGGCACGCTTTCGACGCATGAATGGATATAATGTTTTTGAGCCGATTGGTTATGATGCCTTTGGATTACCGGCTGAAAATTTCGCGATTAAAACGAAAGGCCATCCCCGCGATATCACCGAAGAAAATGTAAATTTCATTCGCCAGCAGCTTAAAGCCATCGGTGCCATGTATGATTGGGAAAAAGAAATCGATACCAGTCAACCTGAATATTATAAATGGACCCAATGGATCTTCCTACAACTCTTTAAAGCAGGTTTGGCCTATCGCACAAAAGCGCCGGTAAATTGGTGTCCCTCCTGTAATACGGTATTGGCGAATGAGCAGGTAATGAACGACGATACCTGTGAAAGATGTGGAACAGTTGTGACCAAGAAAAATCTGGTTCAATGGTTTTTTAAGATCACTGCCTATGCAGAACGGCTATTGCAAGGTCTTGAGAAATTAGATTGGCCAGAGAGAACGGTCCTCATGCAACGCAATTGGATCGGGAAAAGCATCGGAGTAGAAATTGAATTTAAATTGGATCAATTTCCAGAAGAGCCGTTGAAAATTTTTACGACTCGTCCTGATACTCTTTACGGCGTCACTTATATGGTGCTGGCACCTGAACATCCCCTGGTAGAAAAAATAACCACCCCGGCTCAAAAAGAATTGATTGAAGATTATGTGAATAAAAGTATTCGGCAGAGCGAAATTGAGCGCACATCCACTTTGCGAGAAAAGACCGGTGTTTTTACCGGCGCTTTTGCTATCAATCCTGTCAATGAAGAGCGCATCCCGATCTGGGTTGCTGATTATGTATTAATGAGCTATGGTACAGGAGCGGTGATGGCGGTTCCGGGACATGATGAGAGAGACTTTGAATTTGCCACCCGGTATGAACTCCCCATCCGAAAGGTCATCCAGAAACCCGGGACTCACGCCGAGGAACCGTTAACCGAAGCTTATATAGAACCAGGAATTATGATTAATTCCGGTCCTTTCTCCGGATTAAATTCGGAAGAGGGTATTGAGAAAATAACCGTATGGTTGGAATCAAAAGGAATTGGTAAACGCCGGGTGAATTATAAACTACGGGACTGGCTCATCTCGCGACAACGGTACTGGGGAGCACCTATTCCTATTATTCATTGCCCAAGGTGTGGGGAGGTTCCGGTTCCGGAAAAACAATTACCAGTTATGTTGCCCTATGATGTCGATTTTCGACCAACCGGTGAATCTCCTCTGAAATATCATAAAGAATTTTTGCATACTCATTGTCCACAATGCGGAGGAGAAGCTAAGCGGGAACCGGATACCATGGATACCTTTGTCGATTCCTCCTGGTATTATCTGCGCTATTTATCGCCACACCTCAAGAGCAAACCCTTTAATCGAGATCTGGTGAATAAATGGTGCCCGGTCGACATGTATGTGGGAGGAGCTGAACATGCGACGATGCACTTGCTCTATGCTCGATTCATTACTATGGTCTTGCATGATCTGGGGTATATCGACTTCGATGAACCTTTCTACGCTTTGCGACATCAGGGAGTAATTAAAGGTCCCGATGGATTACGGATGAGTAAATCGCGCGGAAATGTGGTTAATCCCGAAGAATATCTGGAAAAATACGGTTCGGATGCTTTTCGATGTTATTTGATGTTTGGTTTTGAATTTGAGAAAGGCGGGCCCTGGAGCGATGAAGGTATTGCCTCTTTAGAGCGTTTCCTTAATCGGGTGTGGCGCCTCTTTGAAAATTATCATTGGGTATTTGAAGAACCGGTGAAGGTCAGTTCCATGGGTGCTGATGAAAAAGCTCTTCATCAAATATTACATGCCTCTATTAAGGGAGCAACCGAAGATACGGAACGCTTTCATTTTAACACCGCCATCAGCCGAATTATGGAGTTAGTGAATGGTTTATATCGCTATTGTGGGGACAAACCTAAAGAAGCTTTGAATCAGGCTTTTCTGAAAGAAGTTTTAGAAAAATTAAATTTACTGTTGGCTCCATTTGCTCCCCATCTGGCGGAAGAGTTATGGACAAAAACAGGTCACACCTTTAGTATTATCAATCACCCCTGGCCAGGTTATGACCCACGGGCTTTGCAGACTGATTTAGTCAGTTATGGAATTTTGGTGAATGGCAAAGTCAGAGCACAAATGGAAATCGATCGAAATCTTCCCGGGGAGGAAATTGAAAAAATCGCCCTTCAAACCGGTCGGATTCCTGAATTGATAAAAGGGAAAACAATTCGGAAAATAATCATTGTCCCGGAAAAAATTGTTAACATTGTTATCAGTTGATCGTCTATGGAATATTCTCACATCTTTATTATCCCGCCGATTTCTGATTGGTTGAATCTGGCGATTTTATTTATCGGGATTTTTATTCTGATTTTCATTTCTGAAATCACACGTAAAAAATTAAACTGGTCGCAGGAAGTCACCCGAAAAATTGTTCACATTTCGGTTGGCCTGCTTATGCTGTTAACACCTATCCTGCTTAAGACTTCGCTTCCTCTGGTAGTTATAGCTCTTTTCTTTACGGTGTTTAATTTTATCGCCTTGAAAAAAAACTTATTACCCGGTATACACATCGATCGCCATAATTTAGGAACGGTTTATTATGCTTTTTCCTTTCTTGTGTTGGTAGTGCTATTCTGGGAAAATTATAAAATTATTATCATTGCCGCCATGATGGTCATGGCCGTTGGAGATGCCGCGGCGGCGATTGTCGGGCAAAATGTTCGCCACCCCCACTCTTACCGATTGATACATGATCAGAAAACCATAGAAGGTTCTCTCACCATGTTTGTGGTCAGCACGGTGGCTGTTTTTCTAACCTTTCTACTCTATCCACCCAACCTGGCTACCTCCAATCACACCCTGGTGTATTTACTGGTTTTCTCTTTGATGGCCGGTCTGATCGCGACTATATCGGAGGCAATGGGCAACCAGGGGAATGATAATCTTTCTGTCCCTCTTTTCACCGCCATTGTACTTTATTTTCTTTTAAAAGGTGGACATCCTCAACATTTTCAATTTCTAATAGCTATATTTTTAGGTGCCGTGGTTGCTTTCGTTTCTTATCGGATAAGAATTCTCACCGCAAATGGTGCGATGGCTACTTTTTTATTAGCCTGTGTCATTTTTGGATTTGGTGGATGGCAGTGGGCTATCCCTATTCTGGCTTTCTTTATTTTCTCCAGTCTGCTCTCCAATGTGGGAAAAGTATCTTTTGATGAAGTTTTTGAGAAAGGAAGTCGCCGGGATTATTTACAGGTGTGGGCCAATGGAGGAATCGCTGGATTATTAATGATTACAGAAGTTTTTAATCCCCACCCTTTCCTTTATTTTTCCTATATAGGCGCTTTAGCGGCTGCCACCGCCGATACCTGGTCGACGGAAATCGGAATGCGCTTAGGACGCCGTCCACGTTTAATCTCTAATTTTAAAATTGTCCATCCTGGCACTTCCGGAGGTGTTACCCTGAGTGGACTGGGAGGTGCTTTGATAGGATCTCTGGTGTTGACTCTCACCGGGATTGGATTTCTGACCAACCCTCCTTTCACGAAGAAACTAACAGTTCTTTTGTTGCTCACCATAACAGGACTGATTGGCAGTCTGGTGGATAGTCTATTAGGGGCTACCTGGCAGGTACAGAATCGCTGTCCGATTTGCCAGAAAATTACTGAGAAAAAAATTCACTGTCAAACAGCCACCACGCTACCCATCTCGGGTGTAAGATGGCTGGATAATGATATGGTCAATTTTATCAATACCATAGCAGGTGCTGTAGTAGCCTATGGTTTTTATCAGCTTTATTTTTCTTGCGCTTAGATGTTTTTACTATTCTGGAATTTAAAAAGTTAAACCGGGATTCATAAAATTTAATTCTCATAGTTTGTTTTTATTATAAGACTTGCAATGAGCGATGCAAAGTCAAAAACTTCTAAAATAGAGCACCGATCATCAACCATACCAGCCGACAGGGTTGGAAGTAATGACTTCCAATCTCCTGATTTTTGGGAGTTTTGTGATAATTGTGGGCATAAATTAATCATCCGCAAATGTGAATTTATTTGTCCTGCGTGCGGATTTTTTCATAGTTGTTCTGAGCCTTAGCGAGAGGAACTAAAATGAGCCTGTATCAAAAACATGTCTTTGTCTGTGAAAATTATCGGGAAGAATCGGATGCCCGTGGCTCGTGTGGACACAAGGGCAGTACCGGTTTTCGAAATAAGTTAAAAGAAGAAATCGAACGGCAGGGTTTGAAATCAAAGATCAGGAT
>CAYMXZ010000207.1:0-6205 GCA_964394475.1 uncultured Caldithrix sp.
GCAACCGCAGATGAACGCGTGCTCGATTTCATGCTCAAATATTTCCGCTATCAGCAAGCACAGTTGCCCAGCAAACCATTGGATTATTGGACCCATTGGGCGAAGAGTCGGGGAGGTGAAAATCTGGCCAGCATTTACTGGTTATATAACCGCACTGGCGAAAAATTTCTACTCGATTTAGGCAATATGGTTTTCGAGCAAACCGAAGACTGGACAAAGGAGTTTACCAGTGGATTTCCAGATTCCTGGCATGGGGTAAATACGGCAATGGCTATCAAACAACCCGCCGTGTGGTACCAATATTCCGGGGATGAAAAATATATAAAAGCAGTAAAACAGGGAATACAGGATTTGATGAAATATCATGGTCAGATCGAAGGACTGTGGTCCGGCGATGAATTATTGCATGGAACCGATCCAACTCATGGAACTGAATTCTGCACCGTGGTGGAATATATGTTCAGTCTGGAAACTTTAATACATATCAGCGGCGATCCGGATTATGTGGATATTTTAGAGCGAGTAGCATATAATGCCATGCCAGCCCAGAGCAAAGCCGATTTCACCGGCCGACAATATTACCAGACACCCAACCAAATTGCCTGCAATACTGAATGGCACAATTTTACCACCAAGCACGGTGAGACCGAATCTCTCTTTGGATTGGAAACAGGTTACGGTTGCTGTACGGCTAATTATCATCAGGGATGGCCGAAATATGCCGCTAATCTCTGGCTGGCTACTCCTGATAACGGACTGGCCGTTCTGGTCTATGCTCCATCTGTGGTTATCGCCAAAGTTGCCGATGGGGTAACCGTAACTTTTTCCGAAAAAACAAATTATCCCTTTGATGAAACCGTGACATTCACTTTGGAAAAAGGAAAGACTGCTTTTTTTCCACTCCACCTTCATATACCCGCCTGGTGTGCAACAGCTATCATTGCGATCAATGGAAAAGAGTATCAACAACCACAGGCCGGGTCGATAGTCAAAATTTATCGTACCTGGCAAAAAGGAGATGTCCTCACCCTGACTTTGCCGATGAGAATTCGGATATCGTACTGGCATGAACGTTCAGTCGGTGTGGAGAGAGGTCCACTGGTCTTTGCGTTAAAGTTGCAGGAACAATGGAATCAATTAGAAGGGGAGGGGCCTTATGCTACATTTGAGGTGACGACTTCTTCTCCCTGGAATTATGGAATTTTGCGAGCCTGCATCGATAATCCCGATTCAGCATTTCAGGTGAAAACCTTACCGGTTTTACCACAACCCTGGACAGTTGAGAATGCGCCCATTGAAATGATCACCAGAGGTCGAAAAATTCCACAATGGAAAAAATATGGTGGAGTGACCGGTCCGCTTCCCTATAGTCCGTATTGGGGATCCATCAGAAGTGATGAACCTATCGAAGATATTATATTAATACCTTATGGATGCACGAAATTGCGAATTTCGGAATTTCCAGTGGTACGATAAATAGTAAAAAATTTTAGTGAATAGTAAAACCCAAAGCGAAATTTTGTTTATAAATTATCAGCGTATTTACCTTATGAAAAAGACTGATATGAAACTGAAACGCAAAATCCTCTGCCTTTTATTGATAACCCTTTTTTTTACAGAAGCCTATTCACAGGATGTGGTTATCAATGAAGTAATGGCAAACAATACCATGACTCTTCCGGATGAAGATGGTGATTATTCGGATTGGATCGAGCTTTATAATAAAAGTCTGACTAATGTTCATTTACATAATTACGGATTATCCGATAGTCACACAAATCTTTTTCGCTGGATTTTTCCCGATATCAGTCTGGCGCCGGGTGAATTTCTGCTCATCTATGCCTCTGGCAAAAGTAAATCCGCACTGGTCATCCATTTAGAAACCGTCATTAACTGGGGTGATGAATGGAAATATTTTGTGGGAAATTCGCAACCACCCGCCGATTGGAAGAGTGTGAGTTTTGATGATTCTGGCTGGTTGGCAGGACCGAGTGGCTTTGGCTATGGCGATGGCGATGACTCGACCAATGTGGGTCCACCGGATCCTTTTACCCCTGGTCCCGTATCAGTATTTATTCGTAAAAAATTTATCGTCGCTGATACCAGTGAAATTAAAGGTATCCTCCTGCACGTGGATTATGATGATGCTTTTGTGGCTTATTTAAATGGTATTGAAATTGCCCGGGAAAATATTGGTTATATCGGAACTCCACCTGCTTTTAATCAATTTGCCAACTCTGCTCACGAAGCCAAACTTTACCGTAGCATCCTTCCCGATCTTTTTCGAATTGACCGAGATCTTCTTTACAATGGTGAGAATGTGCTAGCCCTGCAAGTGCATAATGAACAACTTTATTCATCCGATCTGACGTTAATTCCTTTTTTAACTTTCGAGATGAGCGCGATTCCACCAAACCCTCGTGGTTCTGCCCAAATTCTCCAGCTTCGGGTGCCTGATCTTCATACCAATTTTCAGTTACGTTCTACCGGTGAAAATGTATATTTAACAAATTCAGCTGGTGTTTTACTGGATAGTGTCAATTCCGGGTATCAGCCGCCGGACATTTCGCGCGGCCGACAGCCCGATGGTTCAAATAATTGGTACATGTTCAGCCAGCCTACTCCCCGAAGCAGCAATAATACCCCTGGCTATCAGGAATTTGCTGAATCCCCACAGTTTTCTTTATCTGCTGGCATTTACCATAATCCGGTGCAGGTCACACTGACTTCTGTTACTCCTCAGGCAACTATTTTTTATACACTGGATGGAACTACTCCTTCTGATACCTGTCTCCTGTACACCGGACCAATTATCATTGATTCGACCGCTGTCTTGCGGGCTCGCGCTTTTGCGCCTGGTCATCTGCCCAGTCCAACGGTTACACAAACTTATTTTATCAATCAACAATATACTTTGCCGATTGTTTCTCTTGCCACTGATCCGGCCAATTTCTTCGATTGGGAAACTGGCATCTACGTAATGGGACCTAATGCCAGTCCCGATTATCCCCACTTTGGAGCGAATTTCTGGCAAGATTGGGAAAAACCCGTGCATATTGAATTTTTTGAACCAGACGGTACTCCTGGTTTCAGCATAGATGCCGGTGTGCAAATATTCGGCTCCTGGAGCCGGTTATATCCCCAGAAATCATTATCAATATTTGCTCGTGACCGTTACGGCTACCCGGAAATCAATTATCAGATTTTCTCCACTAAATCAATCGCAGAATTTCAGGCGATTGTTTTGCGGAATTCGGGTCAGGATTGGGGGAAAACCTTTTTCCGTGATGCCATGATGCACACCCTGGTGGCAGCAACGGATATCGATATTCAGGCTTATCGGCCGGCCATGGTTATTATCAACGGGAAATTTTGGGGAATTCACAACATCCGGGAAAAGATGAATGAGCATTATCTGGCATCAAATCATGGCGTTGATCCGGATAACATTGATTTTGTGGAACGGGATACCGTTCGTCATGGCGATGCTTCTCATTATCATATGCTGTTAAGTTTTGTCAGTACCGAAGATTTAACTATCCCAGCGAATTATAATTATGTCACCACTCTGATGAATGTTGACAATTTTATGGACTACATTCTGTCTGTGCTCTATTTTGCCAATCCGGACTGGCCCTGGAACAATGTGCGGTGCTGGCGTCCGCGTACTCCGGATGGGAAATGGAAGTGGATGCTATATGATATGGATTATGCGTTTCATGCCGGGCATCTGGGTCCGGATGCCAATACCTTCGCTGAAATGCGAGGTCAGCAAAATGGTACTACCTTATTATTTTTCAATCTATTGGAAAATCAGACTTTTCGGGAAGAATTTATCAATCGCTTTGCCGATCATCTGAATACCACTTTTGATTCCAGTCGGGTATTGCAAATCATTGATCAGATGCAAAGTGGCATCGAGGAGGCCATGCCCTATCATATTGCCCGCTGGCAATATAGCTTTGTCGGCCCCTGGTGGTTGGGAAAATCCATCGATTCCATGGATGAATGGTACTCGCACATCGAAGTCACGCGGGAATTTGCCCGCTTGCGCGGTGATTTTATGCGCCAGCATATCATCAATGAGTTTCAATTATTTGATGGCGGAGTGGGAGTAGTACATCTGAATGTTTCTCCGGCGGGATCTGGTTTCCTTAAGATCAATCATCTGCTTTTAAATAATTTTCCCTGGAGCGGAAAATATTTCCCATCAGTCCCCATAAATTTGACTGCCATTGCTAAGCCTGGTTATCGATTTAAAGGATGGTCTGGGGTATCGGCTCCCGCTGTGCCAAATATCCATATACAGTTCAACGATCAACAGACGATAACTGCTGTTTTTGAATTAGATATTCTGCAAACCAGTTCAATAGTGATTAACGAAATTAATTATCACTCTGCCCCTACTTTTGAAACCGAAGACTGGGTTGAATTTTACAACTCGACCCAAACCACACTGGATATCTCAGGCTGGCAGTTTAAAGATTCTCAGGATGATCATATCTTCACTTTCCCGACAGGAACTATTTTACCTGTGGATGGATACATCGTCGTTTGTCGTGATACCACTGCCTTTACCCAGTATTTTCCGCAGGTGACAAATCGCCTGGGAAATATGGGTTTTGGTCTGAGCAGTGACGGCGAATTGGTTAGACTATATGATTCTCAGGGTAACTTAATTGACTCACTGACCTTTGGTGTTACTTCCCCCTGGCCAACTCAACCCAATGGGAATGGACCAACCCTTGCTTTAAAAAATCCTTTTCTGGATAATAGTCTTCCGGAAAGCTGGGCGGCTTCTTTCAATCATGGCACGCCAGGCGAATTAAACGATGTGTATATCAAGCTTGAGAATTCACAGCCAACGGTACCGGATAAGTTTTACCTTGAACAAAATTATCCTAATCCTTTTAACTCATCTACCCGGATTTCTTTTATCTTACCAGAAAGAGGAAAAGTAAAATTAGAAGTGTATGATACGCTGGGTCGGTTAGTAAAAACTTTATTAGACAAAGATATCTCAGCCGGGAAAATGGTTATTGATTGGGATGGCACGGATAATTTGGATCGATTGGTGAGCTCGGGAATTTATTTTTATCGTATGCAAACCGATGGTTTTCAATCTATCCGAAAAATGTTATTGATACGGTAACGAAAGTGCTTTAACCAGGAGACTGAATTTTGTTTAAGCTTTTACCATCGGTTTTTATTTTTACTTCCGTCGTGCTATTTACCTGCCAGGCCCAGAATCATACAATACAGAATTTTTCGATCTCAGCAATCAACAGGGATTTTTATTTGAATGTACCTGTTGAGAATTACACTCCTCACGGCTATCTTGACAATCCCTATCACTCGATGGTATTGAACCGCAGTGGTGTTATCCGCTCGCTGCCTCCCCTGGGAATGGGCTACTGGAAAAAACAGTTCTGGGGTAGTTATGGGGAAGGACCACAGGGGCATGTCAACTATCTGTCGCTTCTGCAATTTAGCCTGAGTATCGATGGCGTTCATTTCATCGAAAGCAACGATTTTCAGCGTCAGCAGGTTAAACTGTATTCTCAGTATCACACCAAAAATATGCTGAGTTACGATTGGTCGTTTAGGAAAATATCAATCAGTCTGAAATATTTTTTACCTCGTGAGAATACTCTATCCTGCTTCCTGGAAATTGAAAATGACTCTGATACAGAAAAAGAAGTTGTCGTAAACGTAACGAATATTTATGGATGGTGGGAAAATAAATGGTGGGGAAGCAATGGTCTATCTGCAAGGTATAGGCCAGATCAGGATTTTATGGTGAGCAAAATTTGGGCGTATGGTGATGTGTTTATTTTATCGTCTGATTGGAAAAGTACAGCTCAAACCGTGGCAGTGTCTGAAAGTGATTGGAAAAACTGGTTACGGCAGACCGTGAAACTGCCATCAAGCGAATCTTTTCTAAAAGGGAAGGGACCGATTTTTTCTGTGTTGTCCTATACCATCAAACTGGCACCGCATGCCAAACAGTCCGGGCTTTTCTATCTCTGCCGGGGTAAAAATGAACAATGGACTCTGGAAGAATTAACCATGGCGCGTCAGGAAGCATGGCCGATCCTTAAAAATAAATTGCAGGAAGATAATGAATTCTGGTCGAAATGCCCGAAACTGCAGGGAGACTGGCCGCTCTCCTGGAATCATGGCGGGGTATATAACTGGGAAACTC
>CAYMXZ010000208.1:0-6193 GCA_964394475.1 uncultured Caldithrix sp.
ACGAACCAGAGGATTTCAACCACAAAATTATTATGAATGGAAATACTATCACTCCCTCCAGCGCTCTCTGGAAAGCCGAAAAAAGGACTTAACAAGGCAGGCAGGGATCGAAGCAATCGCTACAAAACCCACAGAGATCAGCAAATTCATCAGTCAACTGGAACGAGCCGATTCTTCCACCGTTCATGAGCAGGCTTCTCTCCCACCCGAAAATGTGACGCTGTGGGATATGGCACGAGAAATATTTGCCTTCCCCTATCCTCCGGAGAAAACCTGATCGACTTCGATAAAGATTGGCTTATGGACGTAATTTAATCAAAATCGTAAAAAGTAGAAAAACTTCAGGCCGGTGTTAGAGTTTTTTCTGCTGCTTTCTTAGATTTTTTAATTCACGATTGGCTTCAGTATTTAGCGGATCGATCTGGACGATTTGTTGGTAATATTGCTCGGCCTGTCCATAGCGACCAATACTATTGTAAATCCGGGCCAGCACCAGCAAGGTTTCCTGATCATTGGGTTTTTGTTGCAGACGAGTCTGATATTCATTCAACACTTCATCAATGATATTGATATAGCGATAGGGTTCACCCAAGCGGGGAGTGAGGGAAAAATAGGATGGCTCAATCTTCACCACTTCCTTAAATTGTCTCAATGCTTCATCGTAATTTCCTTCACGTTCGTAATATTTTCCCAGTCGCATATAAGCTCTTACTAATTTGGGATTAATACCAATAGTCTGTTTGTAAAAGTATTTGGCGCTATCCGCCATGCCCAGGTTCTCATAAGTCAAGGCCAGATTGAAGGATGCTTCAAAAAATCCGGCTTCATATTTCAGCGCATTTCGATAGGCTTTTACCATTTCGCGGTAGACCTGGTTTGCCTGATCGGGGGAATTCGTCCGCAGTTTTTGCAGTTCTTTGGCCAGATTCGTGCTCTGCTCGTTATCCGTCTCCCGGGAATAACGGGTTTCCAAAATTTCCAGGTAGGAATCGACGATTTCCTGGAGAGCACCTCGTTTATAATGAGTATTTCCGATATTAAAATAGGCGGTTGAAAAATCCACTTTAATAGAAGCGGCCCGTTGGTATTCAAAAATCGCTTCATCGAAACGCTGCAAACGATAAAAACATTCGCCCAGAGAATTGTGAGCCAGATAATTTTCGGGCTCCAGTTTGATGACATTTTTAAAAGCCTGAATGGCGGATTTATACCACCCTCGATCCATATTGGCCAGACCAATGTAAAAGTGAGTGGCCGGATAATTCGGATTGATTTCAGCTGATTTGTTTAAATATTCCAATCCTTTTTCTACAGAATCGGTACGCACATAAATGCGGCCTAAATAATACAGGGTTCGGTCATGATCCGGGGAAAGTTGTAATACCTTTTTATAATTGTCGATGGCTTTGGCATAATCGCGTTGTAAGAAATAAATAGTCCCCATACCATAATATGGTTTAAAAAAATTTGGATTCTGATTGCTTACCTTTTCGAATTGGCTGAGGGCTTTGCCATACTGGTTATAGTTGAAATAAATCACTCCCAGATTATATTGGGCTTCCCAGAAGTTGGGATCCAGAGCCAGGGCTTGATTAAATAGACTGGCGACAGTTTCGATAGCTGCTCCATTCTGAAACTGCACATAGGCTTTACAATAATACTCAAAAGCAGCAATAGAGGTGGTGGGAGCCCGTGACAGTACCGCCTGGTCAGTGGTGCTGATTGGAAGGGACATCGCCTGAAAGGTCTGGGTGATGGCACTTTCCAGCAAGCTAAATAAATCGCTTATCTGTCCCTGAAAAGTATTCAGAAAAACATTTCCACCAGTGTAAGTGCTTACCGCCCGAAATTTTATTCCCAGTTTTCCCCCCGCCACCGCATAGGTTCCGGCAATCAGAACATCGACGCCGGTTTCCTTGCCTATGGCGAATGCACTGCGGGTAGAAATATCTGACTCGGTCTGAATACCAGCGGTCTTCAAAACGCGCAGGATCGTTTCCCGTTCATAGAGCTTGACCGCTTCAACATTCCCTAATTTATCATATAGGATCTCTTCAATTCCTCGTTCAATCCAGGCATATTCTGGATCGCCATTATTGGTAAAAGGCAAGATAGCCAGGAAACGTTTATCCTGAGCATATAACTCGTTCTCAAATAACAACAACCAGAAAAAAATAAAACTTATAACATAACAGCCAATTCTCATCATTATTCTTGACCGTTCCGTAATGTTAAATTAAACTGGCTGGATCCTGCACCAGTCAGTATAAATATTGAATCGAAATATAATAATAAAACTTTACTCAATAAAATAAACATTTGATATAATTTTCTGAGGGGAAAAACCAGGACGTCTGAGTTGAAAAAAGTTGTCATGCTGATAGTGAAAGGATGAATGTTTATAAAAAATACTTTCTATAATAATTTTTGACAGATATAATAAAATCATGAATTCATTATGAACACTCGCCAGCGAGTAGTAAGTAAACATATCATTGAATTATTTTTCCTCTTTCTCCACTAACTCCAGCAAATTTTCCATGTTATACAGAGCATCCATCAATTCCGCATCGATCATCTTTAGCAGTCTGATTTTCTCGATGTTACTCTCTTCATCTTTGTAGTTTTCGACCTTTTTTTGAATTTTTATTAACTCGGAATAAACGGAACGAAGATCTTTTAAATCTCCCATTTTCACTGCACCCCGATGTAACGTCATTATTTTTATAGAATTTTCAAAATAAAACTACCAATTTAGTTTCACAAAATATCAAATTTTTAATAATTGTTTTTACAGTTCATCACAAAACAAATTTTTCTCATCATCTAAGAAAAATATTTTCCCCCTGTACCAGTATATACTCTTTGCTAAAAAATGCTTTTACCTGTCTGGCGGCAATTTTCGAAATCATCTTTGGCCGCATACCAGAATATTGTCCTTTATAATCTGAGGTATTTAAATAAGGAATCTGCAGGTCCAGCTGGTGATTGATCACCTCAATAAAAGCATTGGCGATCAGCGCGTATCCGCCGTTATTGGGATGGACGCCATCCAGACTGAAGGCGGTATTCAGGGGATCAGTCAATACAAATTTACCAGAATATCCATCGAGTCCGGAGATATTGAGCTGGGATTGCAGACTGTTGGCATTGACAATCGGAAGGGGGGGATTCTGGGCTGCTGCCACCTGAGCAATAATATTGTTGTATTCGCAAACGGCAGTTTTGATGACCATCTCTTCACTTTCGGTAATGGTTAAATTGCCGGGAATTCCGATATTACCGGGACTGAGGCCAATTCCAGATAGTATTTGCTGAACATAATTAGCCTGACGTATCGCATCTGGCAACGACCATCCATTCGCTACTAAATGATTTACTACCGTTACTGAATCCGGTACACCCAATCCATTAAACCAATATTCTTCCAGGAATGGCAGTAACAAATGTTTTACCGGACTTCCGGTCGTTGACAAGCCCTCTTCACAAAGGAGGGGTATATACAGTTCGGCTGAAGAGGTGTCAAAATCGATCGGTCGAAAATTGAGATCGAACACTACCGGCAAACGAACTGTACCCGAATAGATATCATAAAATTCTTTATATACGAATTCATCCAGAAAATTAACATAAGGGATATCGGCAACATCAGGGATATTTGCAATGACTATAGTCACATCACCTGTTTCCGCTGACAATAATTCTACGACTATCTGATTAAAACGATTTTGAAAATCAGATATCGGGGTAATGAGGGAAGGATCACCACCATCCAGAGCTGCTCCCAGAACATCATTATTGCCTGCCCATAATAAAATGAGAGTAGGATTTAATGATTTCGCCTGTTGCAAGGCTGTGGTATTCCCAAGAAAAGGATTCCTTAAAACGAGATCGTACACTCCGCCTCCGGTGGCTGTGAGGAGATCATTCATATCAGCACCGGGCAAACCTAAATTATCATATGGGCGCGGAAGGTAGGCATTGAGAAGCAAATTGGGAATTCCATTTATTCCACCCGGAATGGAATCTCCCTGCAAAATAAGTCCATTCTCATATTTCAAAGGTCCGAAAGCCTTCCCGGTATTGATATCGATTTCTCCAACTCCCGGAGGACCTACCAGAGGCTGCTGGAATTCAGCCGCTTTCCCAATTTGTCTAGCAATTAAATACGGATAGCTGTGCAACTGGAATTCCTCCACTAAACCAGCAGACTGCACACCAGCAGTAAGACTATTCCCTACCGCCACCATTTTATCTAACACCGGCCTGCTGATTGGTTGAGTTGGATTATCTTTCGAACACGACAGAACAGAAATACAAAATAAACAGAGATAACTAAAGAATTTTTTTATCATCTTATTTTTTAAAGGGATAATAAATTATGATGAAAGTCATTTTTAAACGCGGAAATATTTTCATGAATCACATCCGGAAAATTTCTGAACCCATCCAAATTCTTTCCCCTGCTCCTTTCATTAGTAAATTGTTTATTCTCTCCTCATTCAATATTTATATTCAGGAGAGCTATTCACAGAACTGGAAACGATCTTTGAGACGTTTACTCATGATGTCAACCAATGCTCCCGATCGTTGTGAGCCAAATTAGCAAATATTTAATACAAAATCAAACAGTGACATTAAATGCCATCTGGTCGAGTCATGTTTTTAGCCTTTTGATGTCACAGCCGCTATTACCATTTTAAAAATACTCTTGTCCTAACAGGGGGGAGCAAAGGACACATCATCTTTTCATCTCTATTCCAGCGAATTTAGAGATAAAAAAATCCCGTTCACCTGACCTCGTGAACGGGATTTAAGATGTTAAAATGACGCTTTAGAATCCAAGATTCAAACTTAATCCAACCAGATTAGCCGTGCTGTTATATGTTCCCGGAAACTCATTGACCGATGGTTCAACCGTTCTTTCCGAAGCTTTAATCAGTTGGTACGCTGCATTAACAGTGACATTATTCGTAACCTTAAAACCTAAGCCAAAGGATACTTCGAGTCGATTTGCATCGGGAAGTAAAGGTTCCAGAGTTTTATCCGGTACAGGAGTCTGGTCATATACAAAACCGGCTCGCAAAGAGAGTTTATCAACTGTGTATTCGCCACCGAGTCGAACCAGGATGCTGTTTTCATAATCTTTCACTGAAGTCAATTCGGTTTCACCAGCCACACCTTTATCGAATTTTAGCGTTAATTTATCATAACTACTCCAGAGCACATATTCCAGATCTGCTTCAACAATAAGATTTTCCTGAACGGCATAGGCCGCTCCCACTTTTACATCACCTGGCATGGGAAGGGTGGTTTTGCCAGTCTGATTGGGGAAAAATGGGGCTACTGCACTGGGGACATTCTCGAAAGTCGCATCGCCTTCAAATTCAATCTCAGCTAAATGGCGATAAGATAAACCCAGGGATAATTTTTCGGTGGCTTTAAATAGTACACCTGCATTGAAGGTAAAAGCAGTGCCATCACCTTCCAATTTAGAACTCCAGTCAACTGGTAGTGGTCCACCCATTGACGGCGGTAGATTCACCTTCTGGCTAAGAGTAACGTTGCCAAGAATGTAATTAAAACCAGCACCAACTGATAATTTGGGACTTACTCGATAAGCAATGGTCGGATTAATATACATGGCCTGTAAATCAGTTTTTACTGCTTCATAGCGGCCAGCCCAGTTTTCATCCCATTCGGTGCCAAGTCCATAGGGAACAAATAGGCCGACTCCAAAAGCTAATCCACTTTCCATCCCATAGGATACATAGGCATGAGGCGGAAAGAAATTCTGGCTAACCATCTTCCAATTCGTAGTTAGAGGGGTAGGCCCGGTGAAATCGGTTCTGGGAGCAATCAGGGTTGCGCCGCCCATAATATTGAGTCCATTTTGAAAACCCAGACCGGCAGCATTAAAAAAGATAGCAGATGGATCTGATGCTTGAGCCACAAAGGCACTTCCCATCCCCTGGGCTGTCGCCCCATGTTCGCCGATCTGATAGCCAGCCGCAAACAACCAGGCGGCGGGAATCAAACATACTACACAAAGCGCTAATACTTTTCGCATAGGACCTCCTGAGTTTTGACTCGTTAAGTGAACTGAATTACTTGAGTTACGATGAAAACGCTCAAAAGTATAAACAAAAAGAGAGAAAAAATCAAGACAAAAATATGTGATCTGTATCAATTT
>CAYMXZ010000209.1:0-6165 GCA_964394475.1 uncultured Caldithrix sp.
GCTCCAACATCATCTCTTTCTGGATTCCAGTCCAGGTCATTATCAATTAAGTCATCACGCCGCTCATCAATCATTTCATCGATACGACCATCACCGTTGTTATCCAGACCATCTGCATATTTAAATCCTACATGAAAAAGAGCTTCATCCACTAAACCGTTTCCATTATCATCAATCTCATTATCTGGAATTTCACCTAAGATCATATTTTCCGTGATACGTGGGCTGCCTTCTTCCCCATCGCCATCATCATCGATCCGATTATAAGGATTACCCGGACTCTCCAGGAAGGCATAACCACACCAACCAGTGGGTCCCCAGCCTCCCTGACCTATTCCATTGCTATCCCAGGAATAGGTAATGTCATTTTCGAGATCAAATGAGGCATTATCATCATTAGAATCGTACTGCCCCCCCACCCCACAGTCCACATACATTCCAAAAATCATTTTCGGATAGTTAGTAGACGATTCATTAGTGATATCATAGTGCCAGAAGATCAGATCTTCAGATTGAACATTGGACCACTGGAAGCCCCTCACACCTACTTTTAAGCCCAAACCCCGGCGGGTGTGATCAGTCGAATCGGGATAGAAATCATGACCGTCATCGGCGTCGTCATCCATGACAAAAAAACTTTCTTGATCGGCATTGGTTCGCTTACCAAAATAACCATTCCAATAGCCACTCCAGCTAAGATCCTTATCAGCCCATTTGTCAGGCCAGGAATTGGGATCGTCACTCATGGCAATCTTATCCTGGAACTGATTTGAATAGCCAGGTCGAGGTTGCCACCCTCGTTCGACTCCTTCAGGAGAAATATCCATACGCTCACGATATCCAGCTTCACAAATATAAAGAGTATCGCCATTAGCACTGAATACCTCGGTCACGACAATCGGAGTGATCCCATCCATATATGAATGTCCTGAGCCTTTCGGCCATACACCGGATGGTTCACGCCCCCACCAGGCTACTTCCCCGAAGTTATAAAATAAAGTTTCTACCAGATTTCCATTATGAATAGCAACTTTTCGATAGATTCGATTGCCTCGCATCTCTTTGGGGACAGAAACTTGTGTCCAACCTGAATAGAAAATACTCAGAAGAAATACTGAAATGAATAATTTGTAAAAATTCATGCTTTAGAAATCCTTTTAGTCAACATATCAAACAACATAATACATTTCATTGTTAAGGTATCAGAGATTTAGAAAGTAAAACTCAATCCAACCAGAACTTTCCGCGGTTCGGAATAAAAATCTGGACGTTTGATCCAGTCATCCAGCGAATTGATATAGGTGCTTCGGCCAGTGGTATAATGACTGATTAATGAATAACCTGCTCTTCCGGTATCCTGATAGACGTCGATTTCATTTTTGCGATCGAATAAATTATATATTTTGGCAAAAACTTCAAATTGATTTTTCCAGAGCAGGATTCTACGGGATAGTAAAAGGTCGGTATTAAGATTCATGGGTTTTCTTCCACTATTTTCGAAAGTGGTTTCCAGGCTTTGAATAGCAGGAGTGTAAGGCAGACCACTCTGAAATTGAGCAATCAGTCCATCAGTCATAATTTTTGGATTTTCATAGGAAATAGATAAATTTATCGTATGGCGCTGATCCCAATCCAGGGGTACAACCTGAATATTGCTTTTTTTAGGGGGATAGGATTGTTGATTATTGAACTCATGATTGGGATCGGAGGCATTACCTTCAGCAATTTGAAAGGTATAATCAAAGGATATCGTCACATGGTCAGAACGACCAGGGCGTTTATTTAAGGCAAGCGTAATTCCCCGAATGTTGCCGTAATCACGATTCTCGTAACGAGCATAACGGTCGCCCAAGACATAGGTTTCATAAATGGTAGTTCCCAATAAATTTCTCACATCTTTATAAAAACCGGTCACATCGACACCGATCATATTTAAAAATTCTTGCTGGAAACCAATTTCATAAATAATCGTGGATTGCGCTTTTAGATTGGCATTTCCCATTAAAGTACTTAAACCACCAGGTGCCACTAAAAAATTGGGATTTTTGTAGATATATTCATAGGGAGGGATCTGGAAAAAATGCCCATATGACGCATGTATGACCCCCCTGGCTGAAATGGGAAAGGCGATCCCGAAACGTGGGCTCCATTGGTGTTGGATTTCTGCAGATTGAAACAATGAATCGGGATTGCGTAAATCTTGCGGAACCTTACCTTGTGAATCGAAATAATCGTAGCGCAGACCAATATTTACGGTCATATTTTTTAGTTCAATTTTGTCCTGAATATAAACGGCTCCTTCAATCGCTTCATGGGTGAATTTACCTTTATTAAAAAAGGCAATTGCACTAAATATTCCTCCCCCAGGAATTCCCCGGTAATTGGCTTCAAAATTATTTTGATGAATGGTGTTTTGTTTGATATCGATCCCAAATTTGACCTGATGTATTTTTGTCATTTGCGAGGTAATGTCAAATTTTCCATTCAGAGCCGTGGAAGATCGGTTATCATGGATCATATTGGTTCCGCCGGTCAAGAAGCTATAAGCATCCTCACGATTGAGTAACCTCTCGGGATTCACGTAGCGAGGATCATTTGGATCTTCATATAAGTAAGCTTTTAAATCAAAATAATAGTGTGAAAATTTTAAAGTATAAAATGTGCTGGCAGATAGGGTATGAGACCAATCGATGATATTCGTTAATCCATATTCATAATTGGAAATGTTACCATCAGGATTATATTTGTACAAATGATCATACCGGTTCCGCTGATACTTACTCGCCAGAAAATTATAGTTTAATTTAATAGTCGGTGAAATTTTGAAGACTAGTTTCCCATTTCCATAATATTCTGTGTTGTCATTCATGGGAACTGGTTGATTATCCCCGGTTTGCTCAATATAAATTGCCTTTGGATCAAAACTTGAAGAATCAGTGGGATTAAATCGTCTTTGTCCGTAAATCCACCCTTCATTATAAAACTTTCGAAAAGACAGATAATAATTCAATCTGTTCTTCCAAAATAAGATTGGACCAGTTAGATACATCTGCAGGTTATATATACTCACTGGATTGATTTCATCGATATTATAAAACAGATCAGTATGAGAACTCAGGTAATCACCAGTATAGACTGATCCCCCAATTTTCAATTTATTATCGGGATCTTTGGTAACGACTTCTACAATGCCTGACATTACCTGACCATATTCGGCATTGAAAGTTCCACTGATAAGCTTGAGTTCCTGAATTACACTTTGGTCAACGGTGACTGCCGCCTTTCCTGAATAGGGATCTCTCACTGACACCCCATCGATCATGAAACCGACTTCATTCGCCCGTCCTCCTCGCACATGAAAATTACCTTGATTATCGACTATGACACCTGCCTGCAAACGCAGGATATCATTAAAATTTTCTAAGGGAAGTGCATTAATTTCCTCAGCGGCGACAGAAGAGGCTGAAGCAGTAAGGTCTTTTTGGATCAATGGCCTTTCGGCGACGACGGTAATTGTCTCACCGAGTTCCAGCGATGTAGGTAGAAGTTGGAAATCAAGCCGCGTGCTCTGGTCAACGGAAATTCGAACATTTGTTATCCGTACTTCCCGATAACCCAGCATTGAGCAAGACACGGTATAGATACCAGGTGGGATATTTATAATAATAAAATCGCCTTCTAAATCGGTAGCAGCTCCTAAAATCGTCCCTTCAATAATTATATTCGCTCCTGGTAGAGCCTCCTGGGTAGAGGAATCTATTACTCGGCCTACAATTTTGCCCGTTTGACCGGCGTAGGTATCCCAATACAGCACGCTGATCCATAAGATCAAAGAAAGACAAATTGTTCTGTTTTTTCGAGCAAGCATTGTTTCTTTAATCATTCAGTTAATGGTTATAAATCAAAAGGGGGACACTCACATTGAATGTCCCCCCACTTTTTGAGGCTTACTTATTTCATCAGCATCATCTTTTTAGTTTCGCTGAAATTTGGTGTGCTTAATTTGTAGAAGTAAATACCGCTGGCCACTGGATTGCCGTTCTCGTCTTGTCCGTTCCAGGTAACAGTATGATTTCCGGCTGACTGTTTTCCATTGATCAAGGAAGCAATCTTGGTCCCTAAAATATTATATATTTCAATTTTTACCTCACTGTTTGATGGAAGATAATACTCAATCGCAGTGGAGGGGTTGAACGGATTGGGATAATTTTGTTCCAGGCGATAAGATTGAGCCAGCGCTGGTTCCGGATTTTCGATACCCACCGAGGTCTGATCGGATAAAATGACTTCTCGATATAAATAGTATTTTTCAAAATTGGTGTCGCACCATTGTGTACCCCACCAATTGGGAGCATAATCTGATAAGGTATTATCATCAAACACATCTGTTGACGCATAATCCATATCCCAGATCACTACGCTTAGTTTTACTGTATCGAGATCACTATATCCGAACAAGGCAGTATGGACAACCACTTCCAGAGAATATCCAGCATCAGCTCCGTTGCTTTCAGTATGGGTGACTGTTCCAGGTGGCTCATAGGAAGCACCTTCAGCACCGCCAGTTGGAACATTGGCATTCACTTCAAACACAGCGCCAGCGCCCTGAGTGGAATTGAAATACATATTCTTTATCTCCATTCGCTGTCCTGGCGATGGTATCATTCCTTTAAAGGTCATCCACAGAAAGAGGCCATCTGCTTCCCAACCGGGACTCCATTTGCAAACCGATGAGTCATTGGATTCGACACCGATGTATAAATCCGTCCCATTATGAGCAAATTTTACCCTGGCCATACTCTGATCGGTATAAGTATTATTCGGATATTTTCCCCATTGCATATACCATCCACCAGAGCTGGTAGAGGAACCTTTTCCAACCGTAACATAATCCGCATCATTCCAAAATGATTCTGTTAATTGACCGTCAAGTGTAATCGTGTCTGTAGTTCGGATGGCAATTTTTCTAGGCGGATCAGCCAATTTTAAAATTCGATTGTCTGGACCCCATTCAGAGCCCCACCACATCTTATAATAACTACCGATGTTCCATTCTTCTCCCGGGGTTCCGGTTTGATAATCCGGGTCGAAAATATTAATCATGACCTTGATCTCAGTATCATTAGCAGTATATCCTAATTGATCCAGATGGACTACCAATTCGGCCGTATAACCTGCATCAATTTGGGTGGTGTCATTCACTACAGTGCCTGGCAATTTATAACCTGCACCCTGTCCGGAGCCGGCTTGCTGCTCTTCATAATTCATACCAGGGTCAACACCGGAGAGATTGAAATACAGCTTAAATTCTCTGGTCTCGCCAGATTTTGTCCAGACTTTCATAAACAAACCATCACCTTCCCAGCTGCCACCCCATTTGTTGACATACTTGTCGTTGGAACTGATGGCAAAATACAAATCCGTACCATAGTGCAACATTTTCATCAGAGTGGTTGTGGTATCTAAATACGCACCGGTAGCACTATGCACCAGAAGGCCCTGAGTAACTGCATATTCCACATCACCCACCGTCATTCTGGCATCATAAACCAGAAAATCAAACCGTCTTTGCCAATCGGTTTCGGTTAATTGTCCATCGATGGTGATGGGATTTTCGGCTGACTGAATTTGCAGGAAGGGCGGATCAACATGGCTTTGAGCAAATACTCCATTCGTTGATAAAACCAGAATCATGATCATCCCGAACATGATCGTTAGCAAAAGCTTCATCGTAATTCCTCCTTATTTTAAGTTAGATGAATAACTCATCAAATCCCTGGATGCATTAAATCCATAGATTTGGTTGTTTACAAAATACCTAACGAAAACGTTTTTATTCTCAAAAACTCTTTTATCTTGTAGATGACCAATCACCATTGTGTTGGTAATGGAACAAAGAACAGCCGCAGATTTTTTATAAATACGTTTTGATTGATGAGCTTTTGGTGGTTGCTTTTCTTCATGAGGAGTTTTAGTAAACGTCAGGTGAATTATTTTTATTTTTTTTAACTTCATCTGAATAAAATGTAAACGTTTACATTTTTAATTTAGTTTTTTTTCACAAACTTGTCAAGAAGAAATTGAATTTTTTTTGACACCTTTTTCCCGCTATTTTTCTATACCATTTTCTGTCGAAAAGGAAAGCCTGTTGAGTTTGTCCATTCC
>CAYMXZ010000210.1:0-6118 GCA_964394475.1 uncultured Caldithrix sp.
GGTCTGCGGATAATTGATATTTCAAATCCAGTCCAACCACAAGAAATAGGATATTATAATTCCATTCAAACCACCAAACTAACCATCTCTGGAAATTATGCTTACCTGGTACATCCTTCTTTTGGTTTGTATATACTCAATATCTCTGATCCATCTCATCCCACCATGGTTGGTCAATTATCCCTGGGAGGGTGGACCACTGATATTCAGGTTGTAGATGATCTGGCTTTCTTAGCCAGTAATGATTTAACAATCGTCAATGTTTCTGATCCCACCCAACCACAACTCATTAATTATCTGGTTCTTACGGGAGGTCCCCGATCGGTTTTTGTGGAAGAAAATTATGCCTATTTGTTGACTGATTACGGTTTATTCATCGTCGATGTAAGTGATGTCAATCATCTGGTTAAGGTTGGATCGTACAATGTGCCGGGGTATGGGTATGATCTTTTTGTAGAGAATCAAACCATTTATGTGGCCGATTATTACGATTTTGAAATTCTTCATTTTACTCCATCATCTACAATTGAGAACCAGGGTAGCGGATTTCTGCCCCGAACCTTTTTATATCCCAACTATCCCAATCCCTTTAATCCCAACACGACTATTGAGTTTGAACTGGCGCGATCCGGAAAAATATCATTGACTATTTATAACATTCTGGGCGAGCAGGTGGAAAAGATTCTCTGGGACAATCTGCCGGCTGGTTATCATCGCTATCAATGGAGGGGAGAGGGGAAGGCCAGCGGTATTTATATCTATCGGCTGGAGACGGAGCATGAGGTATTGTCCAGAAAGATGTTACTCTTGAGATGAAATGACTGATGGAGCGAGGAGGGGTCCGCCGTTGGCAGTTAATAGGGTACGGTAGATAGGAGAGCAAAATGTTGCGGTGAATGGGGGGAATTTGCCTGTGGTTCGGGGCAAGAAATCTCTGTATTTATTTTTATCAATTTTACCAATTGCGCACGCCCAATCGTTTCTGTAAATTTATTCGTCGATTTTATAATTAACAATTAATTATAAACTATAAACTATAAACTATACACTATAAAAAGGTTTTTGGAGCGCCCGTAGCTCAACTGGATAGAGCATCGGTCTTCGGAACCGAGGGTTGGGGGTTCAAGTCCCTCCGGGCGTGCTAAAAAAATAGTTCAGATTTTAGATTTCATATTTTATATTCGCTCCTGCATGATTGTTCAATTCTCTTTTTGAAAAGAAGTCAATTTTTCCTATCAATTTTCTATAAAAATAGTTAATAAAATTTATCTATTATAAAAAATCTTCTAATAAAAAAATACTTGATGCCCTTACCAAATGACTACCTGAAGGATGGGAATGTGAATAAGGCAGGCTTCAAAATTGTAGTAAGGTTGATAAAAATTTTTATATGACCAGAAAAAAGATCAATCGAGAAAGGTTTTATCCAATTAAGATTTGTTGGAGAACAAGGGAAAACATTTATCGATGATGTTAATCAGACAATCCCGTCAAAAATTTTATAAAAGGTAATCCTGTCAGTGGACTATCTCATCAACTCATTGAATCAGCGAAGTACTATTTTTGTTTTTGAACGCCTATATGAGTCGATATGAATACAAACTGCTTTTATCACAAAACGTTCTTTTCTCTGGCAGTGATTCTATTATGGTTAGTATCAGTCTACAGCAAAGATAAAACACCCATTTTTTATTACTATCATGGGAAAGACTATGGTTCAGAAGCTACCTTCAATCCCCTGTCAATAACCCTCAATGGTGGTTTTGGTATTTTGCAGATTAGCAATCGCTCTAACCGCCTGGCCGACATTGATTTTATTAATGGTTGGAAAAATGTTACCTATAATTTATCCCATCCTCTTGAGACGATTGATCAATTTGGCTGGAAAAAATTCTGGCGACAGGAAGTGATCCCCAGCAGTGTGAAATTAAAACAAGCTCAATATTACCCCAATTATAAAAACCATTTATGGGGTGGCGGATTTACCTACCGTGCTTTTCTGGATTGGTATCGCTGGCATGGTTTTCCCCATTCCACCTGGTGGGCACTTTCTTCCTGGATGGTCTACCATTTCTTAAATGAAGTTGTGGAAAATAATTATTATGTAGGACCGAATGTCGATCCTCTATCCGATATGTATATTTTTAATATCGCTGGCTTACTATTATTCTCATTCCCGATAGCCAACCGATTTTTTGCCAACACCCTTCATATGCGGGATTGGTCTTTTATGCCCGGGTATGATCCTGCTTTGCGCACCATTGAAAATATTGGTCAAAATTTTATGATTAAAGTGAATTTGCCGTTCCTGGAATCCTGGAGTTATTTCAATCATTGGGGAACTCATGGAATGTTTGGGTTATCTTACCAGCGAAAGAATTTAACCAGCATTTCGGTAGCTGGAGGTTTGGTCGCAAAAGATTTAGTTCACATTGATAATACATCTGGTGTTCGGGAACAGACTACTTCTCTGGTGTGGACAGTCGGCATTTTTTATGATCGCGAAAATTCGCTGTTACTCTCTTTGATTTTATCCGGCACCAAAGGGTATAAAGCCCGCCTGAATATTTATCCCGGTATGATTAAGATTGGGAAATTATCTCCTGGCTTTTTCTTTAATCTGAGAAAAGATAATCAGGCGGTGATGGGTTTACACTTTTTCTACCTGCTACCCAGCATTGCCCAGCGTATCCGATAGAAGATTCGAATTTAGATAGAATAGAGAATTGCGCTCATTTATATCTATTACAGAATGGCACGCCCCTACATTGTTCTGTTAAAATAGATGGAAAATATGTCTCCACTCCTCGAAATCAATCATTCTCTTCCCGGAAAGCCAGTTTGAATGTCCATCACCCAAAGAGAGACTCATTATTGCATTGTCTTTTGCAATAATCGCTGGCGGGTATAAGGAATTAAACCGCCAGCATCAATAATCGCCTGTCGTGCTCTGGGCAGCGGCTTTATCGCAAAGCTCTTTCCACGGGTATGATTGATGACCTTGTCTCCGGTAATCTCTACCTCATCTCCTTCTTCGGCTTCAATATCCGGACATATCACAGTCCGCAAACCAAGGTTGATAGAGTTCTGCAGAAAAATACGAGCGAAGTCTTTAGCAATTACGACAAATTCCGGTCCTTTTAAACAGGATGCGGCCTGTTCCCGGGAAGATCCGCAGCCAAAGTTTTTACCCGCGACAATCACACTGCCGGGCGGAATCTGTTTATTCTTTAGCCGGGTATTAAAATCAGAATAATCGGCAAAAGCATACTGGGGAGTTTCGCTGGGCAGTACTGTCGCCATAAATCGGCCGGGATAAATGATATCAGTGGAAATATCATCGCCTAATTTTAAAACAACTCTGGCCATAATTATGCTCCTTTCCTCGGATCAGTGATGACGCCGGTGATGGCACTGGCGGCTGCTACCGCCGGCGAACAGAGATAGACTTCGGAGTTGGGATTTCCCATACGTCCCTTAAAATTGCGGTTAGTGGTCGCCAGTGCGACTTCGCCATCGGCTAATGCGCCTTGATGGACACCCAGGCAGGGACCGCATCCGGAATTCATCACCACCGCACCGGCGGCCATCAATTTTGCGACATAGCCTTTTTTCAGCGCCTGGCGATAGATGCGGGCTGAAGCCGGAAATACCAACATGCGTACACTGCGGGATACTTTTTTTCCAGCTAATAGTCGGGCAGCAATCTCAATGTCATCTAACCGACCGTTAGTGCAGGAACCAATCACAATCTGATTGATCTTTTTGCCTTCCACCTGCGAGATCGGCTTCACGTTATCAACGGTGTGTGGACAGGCGATCTGGGGAGTCAATGTTGATACATCAATCTCGATGGTTCGGTCGTAAATCGCATCGGCATCGGGTCCGAAAGTCTTTATTTTTCCTCTTACCCCGGCTTCCTTACGCAGATAGCGAATGGTCTCCTCATCGGGAGGCACAATTCCAGAAGTCGCTCCCGCTTCAACTGTCATATTGCAAATCACCAGACGGCCGGAAGTGGGCATTTTTTGAATGGTCGAGCCGTGAAATTCGATAACTTTGAAATTAGCGCCTTCCGCAGAAATCTGGCCAATCAGATAAAGAATAAGATCTTTTGGTCCCACCAGTGGTGGAAATTCTCCCTGCACTACTACTTTGATGGTGCCTGGCACCTCCACATTTAATATAGTTCCCAGGGCCCATACCGAAGCCATTTCGGTAGCTCCAATTCCAAAGGAAAACGCTCCCAGTGCCCCATGGCTGGTGGTATGGCTATCGGTTCCCACTACCACATAGCCAGGCCGAACATATCCATTCTCTGGTAAAATCTGATGACAGATGCCTCCCTGATCGCCGCGGATATCGTGAAACTTGGTAATTCCCTGCTGAGCCACGAACTCCCGAATTTTTTTCTGATTGGTGGCGGTTTTCGAACTTTCGGCTGGTACCCGATGGTCGAATATGATAGCGATCTTGGAAGGATCCCAGATTTTTGCTTCCAGAGAAGTTCCTTTATAAATTTCCAGAAATTGATTAATAACCAATGCGGCATTTTCATGCGACATGGCCAAATCCACCCGAGGTTCTACCACTTCTCCGGTTTTTACCGATTCCTGATCGGTCGCTCGGGCCAGAATTTTTTCAACCATTGTCATTCCCATATCAATCTCCCACCTTTAAATTTTGGATTTTAGTGCACAATTTTCTTTTGTCCCCGATACTTGGTCTCAATTCGTTCTTTGGGCAAATATTGATCTTCCAGTTTTTTATACTCGGTGAGCCCTACAAAATCGGTGTATTCACTGAAGCTGGTAACCCAGTGAGTCTGTCCTGCTAAGATTCCGGTTGGTGAATTTTTTAAAGCAGTGAAAAAGTCGGTGAGGGCCTTATGCATCACCATAATGGATGCCACGGGAATAGAAACTCTTCCCACTCCCATTTTTGCCAGCTCCGGGATGGGGATTAATTCGGTTTTCATTCCCGAAATGGCATCCATGAGATTGACAGAGAGGGGACCTTTCACTTTCTTGACAGCCTGCTCGACATCTAATCGGCTTTTAATGCCATCGATAAAAGCCAGGTCGGCACCCGCTTCCAGATACATATTACAGCGTCGGATCGCTTCGTCCAATCCTTCGATGGCAAAAACATCGGTGCGGGCATTGATGATGAAATCTTTATCCATTCGATTGCGAACATCGGCACAGGCTTTTACCTTACCGGCCATCTCTTCAGCAGGAATCACTTCCTTGCCAGCCATGTGACCGCAGCGTTTGGGGAATACCTGATCTTCGATATTCATACCGGCCAGTCCCATTGCAATGAGTCGTTCGGTGATCCAGGCCGCGTTGATGGCATTTCCACCGCCGGTGTCGATATCGGCCATTACCGGGATATTTACCGCCTGGGCAATGTTCCAGGAAATATCCAGAATATCTTTCATCTGAACCAATCCCACATCCGGTTTACCCAGGAATGATCCGGCCAGACCATAGCCTGAGATCTGAATGGCTTCGAAGCCGCATTTTTCGATAATCTTGGCAGAGAATGCATCATGGCAGCCGGGGACAACCACTGCCCGCCGTTCCATGATCGCTTTTCGCAGAATTGTTGTCTTTTTCATATCAATTTTCCTTATGTTTAAATGTTCTTATAATCTGTCAGCAATCGCCCGGGCCATTTCGAGGGTTTTACTGTTGCCACCCATATCATAGGTGCGCACTTTCCCTTCGGCAATGACGGCAGCTACCGCTTTTTCTAAAGCTTCTGCCTTTTGCTTTTCTCCCAACCAATCCAGCATCATCTTGGCGGCCAGAATGGTGGCAATCGGATTCACTTTATATTGACCGGCATATTTGGGAGCGGAGCCATGGGTGGGCTCGAATACTGCTAATTTCTCTCCGATATTGCCAGAACAGCCAAAGCCTAATCCGCCGACCATTTGGGCGCACAGATCGGAGATAATATCTCCATAAAGATTGGGTGCGACTAATACATCATAGTTGAAGGGATTTTTGAGCAGCCACATGCACATGGCATCAATGTTGGCATCGTCCATCTGAATTTCAGGATAGTTTTTTGCCACTTCTTTAGCAGTTTCCAGGAAGAGGCCATCAGT
>CAYMXZ010000211.1:0-1865 GCA_964394475.1 uncultured Caldithrix sp.
CGGCCAGTACATCTTATCCCGCAATCCAACATATATCCCATACGCCGCTCCATTTCTCAACAGGGCATAAAAGATCGGGCCCAGAGTACTGGAATGGTCAACGATATCTCTGGCAAAATGAGATATCCCCTCCACGATCGCCGTTTCAATGACTATCCCCCCAAGCCAGCGAAAGAAGATCACTCGTGGATAAATGACTCCGGTTTCATAACTCCCGGTAAGGGCCAGCGATTCGAGAAGTTCTATCTTCATTCCACCTTCGGTGGATATACCAAACCGGTACCTTTCTCCATACCTTTCTAAGATTTCCAGATCGCTTTGCAGGAGATCAATGGGGTGCTGGGTTTTTAATTTGGTGAAGGAGAACTGGTTTTGATGAAAAGGTAAGAAGGATAAAATACCGAGCTTATATCCATAACCCGAGCGATTTCCAAAACCAAAACGCAGCAGCTCAGTTCGTACTTTACCAGTATCTGCTTCAGAATCCAGCCAATTCTGATCTTTCTTCGAAAAAGAACCCATCACATATCGCTCATCAATAAACAGGACAAAATCCTGATGGACTACACTGTGATTATAGCCTAATTTCACTTCCAGCAGCCCATAATTTTCAAAATCACGGTCAAAGTGTTTATGGCGCGGGAAACCGATTCCATAATTGCCTTCCACAAAAGGACGAAAATCACGTAAATTCCAGTGCGTCAGGTCATCCCATCTCGGATTGTTATCCCCGCAACTTTTATACACCTCTGGTTGAGAAAAACTAACGATAGTCAGGATGAATATGCTGATTATAGTCCATCGAAAAATGAATGTTGACATGTCGAATTTCCTTTTAATCTTTTCACTCATTTTATGTCCTTTTTAAAATATAACACATTGAATAACAGATTTCTCCTGTTTTATTAAAGAATCTACTTCATTCAGTTTTAATTTTATCTTACAGTAAAACTTTGTTACTATTTAATGGACTCCCATAGAATAAATTAAATTTCTTTAGCCGCTCTCCCGTAAAAAATTTAAATTTCACTCGGCATCAGTCAGGCCGGGATGCGGTTTATATATTCGGGGCAACAGGTTTTGAAATTATCTAAGCAAATAATTGTCATTTTTATTATTCCCTTTCTACTGCAGGCCGGGAATCTTCCTGCAGGGAAGACACAGTCTGTCTATCAATTGAAACTGACGAAAGAATTATTAATCGGAGCAAGCGGAGTGAGCCTGGGTGCGGCAGGAATAATCCTGATTCAGGAGCTTGTTCCTCTTACCCCGGAGGAGATCAACAATTTATCCCCTTCTCAAGTTAACCCATTCGACCGTTCCGCCACTCATCAGTTCTCCAGAAGAGCCTCCCTGACGAGCGATGTACTGGTGGGATTCTCAGTTCTTTTGCCCTTAACTCTACTCCGCCAAAAATCTATCCGACAGGACTGGAAAATAGTAGGCATAATGTACCTGGAAACGATGATGTTCTCCCGTGCTGTCCCATTAATCAGTAAGTCCCAGATAAAGCGGATTCGACCTTTTGTGTATAACGACAGGGTGCCGCTGGAAGAGAAATTGGATCAGAATGCATTAAAATCTTTTTATTCCGGTCATGCCACCTATGCATTTGCCTCGGCTGTATTCCTGCCAACCGTCTATCAACATTATTATCCCGATTCAAAATATAAAATCTACATATGGAGCAGCTCGTTGAGCATTGCTTCGTTGGTGGGATACTTACGTTATCGGGCAGGGAAACATTTTCCGAGCGACATACTTACGGGAGCGGTTATCGGGAGTGCCATCGGTTGGGTAATCCCTTTTATACACCAGGCAAAAGCTCCAAAAATATCTCTGACAATAAACTCCAGGAGAAGTTT
>CAYMXZ010000211.1:1965-6087 GCA_964394475.1 uncultured Caldithrix sp.
TAATAAGCATCTCTCAAAAATAGATTTAGTTGGGCAGCGTGAGATAAAGAAAGGTCTTATCGAATATAAATTTAGTTTAAGATAGTTTTGCTCTCTCATGAATCCTGTTAATCCTGTTATCCTGTCAATTGGGTAATCCCTTTTGTACACCAGGCAAAAGCTCCAAAAATATCTCTGACAATAAACTCCAGGAGAAGTTTCTTCGAGATTGAAATTGCCATCTCAAGATAATTTTTTAATCGACTTGATACTAATAAGCATCTCTCAAAAATAGATTTAGTTGGGCAGCGTGAGATAAAGAAAGGTTTTATCGAATGCAAATTTACTTAAAAATAGTTTTGCTCTCTCATGAATCCTGTTAATCCTGTTATCCTGTCAATAATGTAAAAAATACGTCAATCCAGTCAGCAGCAAATTGATCCCAAGCTGAAGATTTTTTCTATCCCGTCTCACCTGAATGAACCAGGTGATGATCATTGTCGTGAAAGCAGATGCTGGAAGGTTTCCACTACTTTACAATATTGCGTCTCTAAATAAAATGTGGTTCGAGCTTTTTTACGACCTGCCTCTGCCAGTCGCTGGCGGAATGATTTATCCTGATACAATTCTTTAATCGCATTAGCCAGAGAGGTAGAATTCCAGCTCTCGAAGAGCAGGCCGGTTTCTCGATGATCAATAATCTCGGGAACTCCGCCAGCGTTACTGCCAATGACGGCAACCCCGGCCTGCATGGCCTCCACTAACACCAATCCGAAAGTTTCATTCCTGGTGGTCAATACCACTACATCAAAACAGCTCATCAATTCCATCGCCGGTTCATAAAAATCCATAAAATGAATTTGAGTGTCTAATTTTTTTTCATGAACCATCTCTTTAAGTTTTTGTAGATAGGCCGGTTCAAAGGCCGCCCCTACAATCCAGGCCTGGACGATTATTCCTTCTGCTCGCAGTTTCTCCACTGCTTCGATCAGCAGATGTTGACCTTTGTACTCACTGATTCGACCCAGCAGACCAATGGTAAATTCGCCTTCAATGTGTAGCTGCTTTTTTAAAGCGTCTGTGCGTTCGGCGGTTACTTCAGCGGGCAGTTTTACCCCGTAATAAATCTGTTTAATTTTATCCTGAGCAATCGGAAGATTTTCACGCGCCTGTTTTTCTATATAACGGGTGATGGCGATGAAGCAATCCATCTGTCCATAAATAAAACGATGATACGGATCTCGCTTTTTACCCGGCATGTTCATCTGACGGGTATGAACAAAATAAAAATTGCGATGGCATAATTTTTTAGCGATTGCCACTATCGGGAGATCAAATTTCCAGTGTACATGAACAATATCAATGGAATTTTCTTCCACAAAATGTGCTATTTTTTTTGCCTTAAAAGCAGAAAATTTTCCGGCGGCTTTGGGAAAGAGTAACCGTGGGACTGGCAAATTTTCCAGGGCTTTCGCCAGACGGGTGTTTTCTTGTAGACCCAGAAAGAGGTTGACATCATGTCGGCCAGCCAGCCAGCGGGAAAAATCCCGCATATGCAGTTCCAGGCCACCATAATCGGGTGATAAACAAAATTCGAGTATATTCATCACAGGCAAAATAAGTAAAATTTGATTGGAATATAAGCTGATAAATCAGGTTTTTCAATAGCATCGATTGATGATAACGACTATTTACCAATTGGGAATTTTTACCCGGCCCTATTATCACATCCATGCCAATGAAATCAGAATAAAAAATACCAGGGTCTGCAAATGAATACCCCCCTGTTGATGTTTGTCATACAGGGGGTTTTTGTCTTAGTAAATTAAAAATGATGACAATAAGTGAATTAATTTTAAAAAAATTTCTACAGGATATTATAAGTGATCCCGGCCGAGAGCATGGACAGTTTTTCCAGATCTCCCACATTAAACATCTCCCACTCGGCTCTCACGCCCAGTTTTCCCAGGCCTAAACCAGCCCCGACTCCCCATACAAAATCACCATCATCTGTTTTCTGGGAAAAATTTCCACCTTTCAGCTCACTGCTCCAGAAGAAATAACCGGCTTTGGCAAAAACTTCCAAAAATGCAAAGTTCAAAGTGCCCGATACAAAAATATCAAATCCCTTGACATTGGACTCGAATTCAGTGCCCAGCAATTTGTCCTTCACTATTCCTAAATTCCGGTAGTCCACCTCCACCCCAATGAGTTTCGGGGATTTATAACCGGCTAGTATTTTGTAAGCAAATCCGTTTTTATCAATTTTTAAGTCTTCATTTCCAATGGCAGTAGGTTTGGTCTCAATAAAAGAAGACCCCACGCTTCCGCCCAAATATAATTTCCCCGGCACTTGTGACCATAAGGGAGTACTGACCAGCAGGGCAAACAAAACGAATACTACCACAATCCGATTCTTCATTTCTTTCTCCTGTGTTTTAATGAATAATTATGATATGATTTTTTCAGATAATATAACTTTACATTGAGAGTTAATCTTTCTAAAAACCTGGTAAAACTACAAATTTGATTTTTAAAATCCTAATTTTTTTTCACCAGATTCAGTGGTCGGTCCTCGCTTTTTATTTCCAGACGATTTCTCAACATGAGCAGGAAAATGAAAGACCATTTTTCCTCACATCATCGTATGCGGGTAATACGATAGATTGTACTCATCATCACACCCCAGATATAACAGGTAACGCAAAATGTTTGGAGGGTTGATATTCACCTAAAAAATCACTTGATTATTCCTTACTTTTTTATTCAATTTTATCCCTGTAATTAAAATCAAAATGAAAAATGTGAGAGCAAAATGAAAAATCGTCCCATCTCTTCTTTTATTGAACATCACTACCGTCATTTTAATGCGGCCACTCTGGTGGAAGCTGCCAGGGAATATCATAAGTTGCTTGCTAATGGCGGGCAAATGATGATAACCCTGGCCGGAGCCATGAGCACCGCTGAATTAGGATTATCGCTGGCCGAAATGATTCGTCGCGATAAAGTCCATGCCATCACCTGCACTGGCGCCAATCTGGAAGAAGATGTATTTAACCTGGTAGCTCATAATCACTACCTGCGGATTCCAAAATATCGCGAACTAACCACTGCCCAGGAAGAAGAGCTCTTAAAGAAACATTTAAATCGAGTTACCGATACCTGCATTCCGGAAGAAGAGGCCATCCGTCGTATCGAAGGAGCTATTTTGGAGGAATGGAGGACGGCCGATAAAAAAGGAGAACGATATTTCCCGCATGAATATTTTTATCGCATTATCCAGAAGAAAAAACTGGAAAAATATTATCAAATTGACCCCAAAGACAGCTGGATGGTAGCCGCCAGCGAAAAGAACCTGCCCATTTTTGTGCCGGGATGGGAAGACTCCACCCTGGGAAATATTTATGCTTCCCATTGCATCACTGGAGAAATAAAGAATGTTCACACCGTGCGCACCGGAATTGAGTATATGATGATGCTGGCCGATTGGTATAAAACCCATTCTAAAAATCATCCTCTGGGTTTTTTCCAGATCGGCGGAGGCATCGCTGGTGATTTTACAATCTGTGTGGTGCCAATGATGCGCCAGGATTTACAAATGAAAGATATAAAACTGTGGAGCTATTTCTGCCAGATTAGTGACTCCACCACCAGCTATGGCTCTTATTCTGGAGCCGTACCTAACGAAAAAATAACCTGGGAAAAATTGGCTCCCGAAACTCCCAAATTCATCATCGAATCAGATGCCACTATTGTCGCCCCTCTGATATTCGCTTACGTGCTGGAACAATAGGTAATTCTATATACCTTACAAATTACTCCATTCATCATGTTGACTCCTCACTTTCCCGAAAGAGGAGTCGGCTATAAAAAATAATCTGATTACCTCTACGAAAAATTACTTGCGTTTATCAGTGGCTGATCTGCCAATCCTCCCTTCCAAACCTCTTCTACTCAGGCTCTATTTACCTTCATCAAAATTGGTCAATCTAACTTATTTCCCCGATTTTTCGATTCCCATATATGAACGATAGAAGTAAAAAATAAAATATGCTTTACTCTATAATGACTCAACCGATCATATCTATAAAAAGAATGTGATGAGGCGTTCTATGGTAAAATATTTTCTTTTGCAACTGGGCA
>CAYMXZ010000212.1:0-6057 GCA_964394475.1 uncultured Caldithrix sp.
GAGTACATTTTTCTTTCCCCCTATCGCCGGATTGATTGCTCATGTCTTCTTCGGGGGAATTAGATGGTAACGACTAATCCGAGAAGAAAGGAAAGTTGGTCTTTATTAAATAATAAAGCAGAAATAGTTAGGAATAATCTAATCTGTTACCGCTTTAGGTTGATATTTTTTTTTAGAATTAGGTCAAAACCACTCTAATTCTTCCAGTTCCACAATTCGATCTTTTAATTGTCCATGAACTTCTTCTAACTTACTCGCCTGTTCTTCAAGTTTCCTGGCCTTTTCTTCTAACTTGTTTGCCTCCCTCTCGATTTTCCTGGCCTTTTTTTCTAGATGATCCTCCAGATCGTCCATATCCAAATCTGTGCACAACGCCGTAAGAATACCTGAAACAGCCTCTAATCCCAGCTCAGCTCCTTTTCCACCAATCTTTACGGCTTCACATCCAATTTTTTCTGCCGAAGAAATCAGGGAACGCATTATTTGATTATAATCCTGTAACAATTTGCGGCTCTGCCGATCCGTTTTTACTTCTTCCTGATCGATGAACAAATCTCCATCTTCGCTAATTTCGATGACCGCTCCTTCTGAACCGAAATGTCTAATCACTACCGTACTTCCCTGTATATCAATATTGAAATTCTCCCAGCACTCGAAATGATACTTTCGATATTCAGGTTTAAGGCTCTGTTCTTCGGCCGCCGAAAGCAGTGAGACAATAAAAAGACAGCTGATCAAAATAAAATGAACAAATCTCATACGAACCTCCATTGAAAACTGTTGTAAATACGACTACGACTAAAATGAGTTACATCATTTTTGAATTTTTTACCAATAGTGATTGATAAAATTCTAAAAGAATGTTTTTAGAGTTTGTGCTAGATTTACTATATTCTGTCATTATCATTTTAGGTTTTAATAGGATTTAATTAATTTTATGCAAGAAATAAAATGTATAGGTTCCAGGATGAAAAGAAGAGATTTTGTAAAAATAGGAATCAGTTCCATGATGGCTACTTCACTTTTTAAACCATTACAGGCATCTTTTGGAAGTCTCAAAAAAGTAAATACTCAAATTCCAACCCGAGCTTATAATCGCCAGGTGAATTTATCGATCATTGGTATGGGAGGGATCGTGGTAGTAGGAATGGCGCAAAAAGAAGCAAATACCATTGTAGCGAATTCTTATGAAAGGGGAGTGAATTATTTTGATGTTGCCCCTTCCTACTGGGATGGGGAGGCGGAAGAGAAATTGGGTAAAGCTCTGAGACCTTTCCGCCAAAAGATATTTCTGGCGTGCAAAACGATGGAACGATCAGCTGCCGGCGCTGAAAAAGAATTGCACGCCTCTTTGCAGAGAATCCAGACCGATTATTTCGATTTGTATCAGTTCCATGCCGTAACTGAACTGGAAGAAGTCGAACAGATCTTTGCGGCAGGTGGTGCGCTGGAAACGTTCCTGAAAGCCAGAGAAGCCGGTAAAATTCGCTACATCGGTTTTTCTGCTCATTCTGAAGAGGCAGCCATTGCCATGCTGGAACGCTTCAACTTTGATTCTGTTTTATTCCCAATCAATTTCGTTTGTTATTATCAAGGCAAGTTTGGACCGCAGGTTGTTCAAAAAGCCAAAGAAAAGGGAGCTGCCCGGCTGGCTCTGAAAATGCTTGCTCGCAGTCCCTGGCCGGAGGGAATGAAAAAAAATTATGATAAATGTTGGTATCAACCAATCGATCAACAGGCACTGGCTTTGCAAGCCCTGCGGTTTACCCTGTCTGAGGATATTACAGCGGCTATTCCACCGGGGGATGAAAAATTATATACTCTGGCTCTGGATCTGGCGACTCAATTTACTCCCCTGTCGCCTGTGGAACGCACCGAACTCCAGCAAATAGCCAATAATATTCCACCACTTTTTCACAGCTAAGATCTAAAGTACTCTCGGGAGAATATGAAAGATGATAAAATCGTTCCCGGAATTATCTGAAAACTTCCCTCTGGTCAGTGATGGCGCGTGGGGGACCCAATTGCAAAACCTGGGATTAACCCCCGGTCATTGTCCCGATAGCTGGAATATATTGCACCCTGACAAAGTCAAACAAGTCGCTCAAAGTTATATTGAAGCCGGAAGTCAGATTATCTTAACCAATACCTTTCGTAGCAATCGCATCGCCCTAAAAGAATACGAACTTGCTGATCGTACAGTGGAACTTAATCGCCGGGGAGTGGAAATCTCCCGACAGGCAGCGATGCGAAAAGCGTATGTATTTGCTTCTATCGGACCCTCTGGAAAGATGTTGGTGACAGGAGAAGTTGAAGAAGCTGCTCTGCAGGCAGCTTTTCTGGAACAGGCAAAGGCTTTAGCTGATGGAGGCGCTGATGCCTTGCTCATCGAAACAATGTCGGATTTAAAAGAAGCATTGGTCGCCTTACGAGCGGCGAAATCAACCGGACTTCCAGTGATCGTAAGCATGGTTTTTGATTCAGGCAAAGAAAAAGATTATACCATGATGGGGCAAACCCCCGAGCAATGCGCAAAAGCACTAAAAGCCGCCGGGGCGGATGGGATAGGAGCCAATTGCGGACAGGGGATAGAAGGATTTATCAACATTTGTTCACGATTAAAACAAAGTTCTCAATTGCCAATTTGGATCAAACCCAATGCCGGTTTACCGGAAATTATCAATGGAGCGACTATTTATCGAACAACTCCTCAGCAATTTGCCCGCTATGTACCGGACTTGATTAGGGCAGGGGCCGATGTTATTGGCGGATGCTGTGGCACGACGCCAGACTTCATTAGAGAAATTGTTAAAATTTTGAAATAAAATGAAGGGGTTTGCCTATGATTCGAAGGCGGATATACTTATTCGTGGCGATAGGATTCTTTTTTTTATTAAGCTGTGGTGATAAACAAAAATCAGAAGGCCCTCAAAAAATTTCCATCGCCGTGATACCAAAAGGAACCACCCATGAATTCTGGAAATCAATTCATGCCGGTGCAGTGAAAGCCGGCCGAGAATTAGGAGTGGAAGTGATCTGGAAAGGACCATTGAAGGAAGACGACCGAGAAGCTCAAATCTCGGTGGTTGAAAATTTTATCAGCGCCGGTGTCTCAGGCATTGTATTAGCACCATTGGATGAGACTGCTCTGGTGGTTCCGGTCAGCAATGCCAAACGGGTTGGGATTCCGGTCGTGGTTATCGATTCCGGTCTGAAAGGTTCGGATTATATCAGCTATATTGCTACCAATAATAAACTGGGCGGAGTATTGGCCGGGCGGCGATTGGTGGAGCTATTGAATGGAAAAGGCAGAGTAATCCTCTTGCGATATCAAGAAGGTTCGGCCAGTACCAACTTGCGGGAAAGTGGCTTTCTGGAAGTTATGCAGCAACATCCCGGGATTGAAGTGGTGAGTTCTAACCAATACGCCGGGGCAACTACCGAAACCGCTTATCGCATCAGTGAAAATCTCCTTGCCCCCTATAAGACCGCCGATGGAAGGTTAACGATCGATGGTATTTTTTGTCCCAATGAATCATCCACATTTGGTATGCTGAGGGCCTTACAGGACGCCAATCTGGCTGGCAAAGTCCGCTTCATCGGATTTGACAGTTCGGTAAAATTGGTGGAAGCTCTGGAAAAAGGAGAGTTGGATGGATTGATTTTACAAAATCCATTCAAAATGGGTTATCTGGGAGTGAAAACGATGGTTGCTTTTTTACAAAACCAACCATATGAAAACTATATAGACACCGGTGTGACTTTGGTGACCAGAGAAAATATGAATCAACCTGAAATTCGCGAATTAATTCTACCTGATCTTTCCCAATGGCTCCAATAAAAACTGATCCTTCTTCGGCTGATCGGCTCTTCATGCGAAATATCCATAAGCGGTTTGGAGCCACCGTGGCGTTGGATGGAGTAAATTTCTCCGTGCAGGCTGGAGAAATACATGCCCTGGTTGGTGAAAATGGGGCAGGTAAAAGTACCCTAATGAAGATTCTGGCAGGCGCCTTGTTGCCAGACGCCGGAGAGATTTTTTTGGATGGTCGCCCATTTAAACCTCGGAATCCTCTTCATGCCCGGCAAGCAGGGGTAGCCATGATCTATCAGGAATTGTCATTAGCTCCCCATCTAAATGTCGAGGAAAATATCAATTTGGGATCTGAACCGCACCGGCGAGGCATTCTGAATATCCACCGCCTGCAGCACATTGCCCGAGATGTCCTATATTTACTGGGACACCCTGAAATTGATCTGAAACAAAAAGTCAGAGATTTACCGCTGGCGGAACAACAGCTGGTGGAAATCGCCAGAGCTTTAGCCCTGGGCTGTCGCGTACTGATTCTGGATGAACCGACCAGCAGTTTGAGTTATCAGGATATTAAAAAACTTTTCTCCATTCTGCAGAAACTAAAACAACAAGGTTATGCTATTATCTACATTTCCCACTTTTTAGAAGAAGTAAAAGAAATTTCTGACCGCTGTACTATTCTTCGAGATGGAAAAACTATTGGCACTTTTTTAACAGCTGAACTTCCAGTGAACACAATGATTGAGATGATGGTAGGAAGGAAAATCAACCAGTTATATAAAAAATCTTCTCATCGGATAAAAGAACCGCTCTTGCAGGTGGACAATCTTTCCGGGTTGAAGAAACCAGTAGAAGTGAGTTTTACCCTGCATCGTGGAGAGGTATTGGGCATCGCTGGATTAATTGGTGCTGGCCGTACCGAGCTGTTGCGCTGTTTGTTTGGACTTGAACCGATTAAGACAGGGCAAATTAAAGTCGCAGGCTATATTGGTCCAGCCTCCCCGGCTCAACGCTGGTTACAGAAAATTGGGATGCTCAGTGAAGATCGGGGAAATGAAGGTCTGGCTCTATCGATGAATCTGGTAGATAACTTGACCTTAACTTCGTTAAAACAATTAGGTCCTTTCGGATTGATTCTACCTCATCGGCAGGAAGCGGTAAGCAGAAAATGGATCGACAAACTGGAAATCCGCTGTCAACATCCTTATCAGAGAGCGATCGAATTGTCAGGTGGAAATCAGCAAAAATTGGCCTTAGCTCGACTGCTCAATCATGGTGTGGATATATTTTTACTGGATGAACCCACCCGTGGAATCGATGTTGCCAGTAAAGCTCAGATCTATGAATTAATCGATGAACTGGTGCGTGAGGATCAAACTTCGACGAAACCGGTAGGTGCGGTATTGATTATCAGCAGCTATCTGCCGGAATTACTGGGCATCTGCGATCGGATTGCCGTGATGTACCGCGGAAAGCTGGGACCAGCACGACCGGCCAGTCACTATACCGAACATGAGTTAATGATGGAAGCCATGAATCCGGGACGACGAATATGAACATACCTCCATTTGTTATTTCGAATTCACTAAAGAAGACGGTATCCCAATGGTTCAACCGCTTTGGCATTGTTCTGGGATTAATCATCGTCTATATCTTTTTTGCTATTTTTGCTCCAGATAGCTTCACGACTCTGCGTAATCTGGAAACCATCGCCCGTCAAACCACTATCGTCGGTATCGCTGCACTGGGAATGACTCTGGTCATCATTTCTGCCGGGATTGATCTTTCCGTGGGATCGATGATTGCGCTTACTACCGTGGTTATTGCCTGGGGACTGGAAGCCGGCTTTAATCCATTAGTTTCTGCTCTAATGGGAATTATGGTCGCTGCCCTATGTGGTCTCTTGAATGGTTTTTTAATTACCCGCTTGCAGGTCGTTCCATTCATTGTTACTCTGGGAACACTGTTACTGGTTCGTGGTGTGGCAAAAGGAATTGCCCATGAGCAAAAAATTGATGCCCCGTTAACCTGGTTGACGGAACTTCTGGCCATCCTGCCGTCCGGTCGAAGATGGATGCTCTTCCCACCCGGGGTGTGGCTGATGATTCTCCTGGCCATTGTCATTGCTTTTGTTCTGACGTATACTCGTTTCGGGCGTCATATTTTTGCCATAGGGTCCAATGAACGAACTGCTCGCTTGTGTGGAATTCATATCAATCGAATGAAGATGCTGGTTTACACTA
>CAYMXZ010000213.1:0-6053 GCA_964394475.1 uncultured Caldithrix sp.
GGCGCAAAAATCCGAGTCAGTGCCCGATCATGGCGAGTGACCTCGGTGTGTAAAACACCATGATTTAGAGCAAGCGGTGACTACATGGTGCCAACCAGGTTGTAATGCTTTGATAAGATAATCTCTTTGAAAACATACATCTTAAATTTTAAGGGAGGAACTGTATTAAGAGCAACTCTCATGAAGTGAATTTTGTTCCTGCTGGCTTTTCTAAAATCGAATTCTGGGCAAAAAAGTTTGGAATCAAAATTCTTACATATTATATTGAAAATAGTTAAACTCGATCTGACAAATATATCCTTAGAGCCTGAATGAGGAGGTGCTTATGTCTCGTAAGCTTACTTTCTTGTTTTGCTTTTGGGATATCGCGGTTCTTTTTTCGGGAATTCCTTCTAACCTCTGCGGGCAATCCCGTTTCCGGGGTCACTACGAAAATCGGTGGGAAAACCACCTTGGTAGTCAGAGATACGGTCATCTACGCCTTTTACCCGAAGGGAGGGCCGAGTTCTTCAGCTTTGCCGCCGGCAAATACAATTGCCGAAACGCTCCAGCTTTTTCCCAATTACCCCAATCCGCTCAACCCTTTTACACATATTGATTTTCAATTGCCGAATACCAGTTGGGTGAAGTTGGAAGTTTTTGACATTGCCGGACGAAAAATTAAAATATTGTTGAAAAAGAAACTAATGGCGGGACATCACAATGTGAAATGGGACGGTACAAACGAAGCAGGACAGCCAGTTGCCAGCCGGGTTTATTTCTACCAGCTGCGTTCCGGGGAATTTGTTCAAACCCGCAAGATGATGTTGTTGCGATAGCACAATTTTTAAGGAGTTTTCTCCGAAAAACCGTGAGATACTAAGGGTGTTAAGCGCTCGATGACATTTAACCCAAAAAATGCCTCCGAATTGTCTGTTTGGCAATAGAATGAAGGAAAACTAAGAGTGGCACCTAAACACCCGTTTTAAAAAGCCTGACAGAAAAAAATAAGGAGATGCGGTCCCATGAAAAAGAGTTTTTATTATTGGATTTTTCTCATCGGATTTGTGCTTTACAACTATTGCTGGGGCACGGTGTGGGAGCGCCAGGCAGCCGACAGCAGCGGCAGTGATTTGGGGGAGTATTGCGATTTGGCCCTCGATTCCCAGGATAATCCCCACATCGCTTACTACGATTGGGTATTTCTGGATTTACGTTACGCCTACTATGAAAACGGCGCCTGGCATATTGAAATTGTGGACAGTGTCGGCAAGACCGGAAAATATTGTAGCATTGCTCTGGATGCCCAGAATCGACCCCACATTAGCTATTGGCTGGATTACCTGGGAGATTATCCCAGCCTGGGATATGCGGTTCGCACCGATACCGGATGGGCAAAGACGATTGTTGATACCGGAAGGGACACCACCTACGAGGTGGATGATGTTTTCACCGGCATCGTGATCAATTCTCAAGGCTATCCGGAAATCAGCTATGCACGGCGCTATCCCTCGCAAATCATGTATGCGTATCAGGATGCCTCCGGGTGGCATAAGGTACCCATTCATCAGCTTTTTGGTACCGATTTCACCAAAATTCGCTTGAGCAGTCAAGGGCATCCGGTAATTGGTTTCTCTGAGTACTTTTATAGTAGTGGTGTTGAGGTATTAAAAGCCGCCTATCTGAATCCTGCGGATTCCACCTGGAATATTGTTACCGTGCCCGACTCGGGAAGGATACTTGGGTATAATATGGACTTCGATCTGGATAGCCAAGATCGCAGCTATTTTATTTACACTAAGAACTATTGGCAATGGATACTGGCGGTTTATGATGGCAGCGGCTGGCAGATGGATTCCATTAATTACCATTTCGAGGACGGTGTTTCATTAGCGATTAACCGCCAGGATAAACCCTCTTTGGCAGGTCTAGAGCATGATAGAACATTCTGGGGAGTGAAAGAGAATGGGCAGTGGCAGTTCCAGCTGGTTGACGATGGGATCAATCCCGAAGAGGTTTCGCTGGTGTTCGATAGCCAAAATTTACCCCGATTGGCGGTATATGGGCACACGCTTAATTATAGCAGATATGCGCTGTTTTATTACCGTTACTGGCTCGGTGATCCGCTCATCTTTCTTCCGCAGCCTTCCCATGATTTCGGTACGGTGTGGACGCAGAGTTATGCCGACTGGAATTGTCCGGTGGTAAACAATGGGGATGCCCCGCTCATCTTGAGAGAGCTTAATTTTACTTCGCCCTGGTGGGATACCACGTTTCAGGTTGTCAACACGCCCTTATCCCAAACCATTTTACCGCAGCAGACCGGCACCATTACCATCCGTTTTAAGCCATTTACAGATGCCACTTATTTTGACACCTTGCTGATTATTTCCAATGACACCCTCAGTCCCGATAGCCTGGTGATGGTTCAGGGGAGTGGGACAAGCAGTGGTATTGCCGGCAATCTTTTACTGGGCCTCCAAAACATATACCTCGACCATGCCCATCAAATGCTAAAAAGTGATCAGCCTTTGAGAGAGGCTGATGTATCGCTGTATCAGGGTGGGGTGAGAAGATATGGACCATTGTCGTCCGACCCGACCGGTCAGGTAAATTTTGCCAATGTGAATGTGGGGGATTATGATCTAAAAATAAAACGGTGGATTCGCATACCCGGCGATCAACCCCAAACCACTATTTTAGACAGCCTGATTTTGATAAAATCGCTTTCCATCGGACCGGGAGCCAACACCTATACCTTTGCTTTTCCTGAGTCACTGTTTGTGGAAAAATATTACCAGATATATGACCTGACCCATATCGAAAAGACTTACTGGGATTATTCCGCTTTGTTTTCGTATGGCAGCGAAATACAGGTGCGCAGTCTTTTAAATCAATGGAAAAGTGCTTTACCCCCGGATGTGGAGCAAAGTTTAGGTCGCTTGATGCTCACGGAGAGAATGACCCATCAGTTGTTCGATGCCGGTTATTCCATGGGTACAGAATTCGTCTGCGATGTGGGAGAGCTAATCAACCTTATTTTTTATTCTGATCAGTATATCCCTTCGTTGATTAAGGTGTTGATCGACTTTTTCATCAACATCATTACTGGCGATCCCCTGGGTGCGATAGTAAACCTGGTGCTGGAGGCCATCGAATCTTTTCTTCAGATGCGGATCTTAGATTTAATCGGGGAGGGCATTCAACAGGCGGCCGCCTATCTTCCTCAGGTAGCCCAGGAGTGGATAATGGCAGCCTGGCACGACATCACTGCCCAATATTCCGGATGGGCAGCCTTCCTGGGCAGTTTTTCCGCCCCTTCCTGGAATCATATGAAAGGATTGATTTTCCATCACTTCAAAACGATCCTGTTTCAGAATGTTTATATTGATCTGTTAACCGATGATCAAATCTTCAGGGCAAAGACCTATTCTCAAAATTTTCAGTACAACGGCGAATTCACCGAAGCCTATCAGGATAATCTCGATTTCATCGCAGATAAGCAGGGAGACATTGAAATCTCTGATGCTGTTTGTGAAGATTTGCGTATGGCAGCCAACCTTTTTGGGATTATGTCTTCGATCCTGGATATCCTGGGAATTTTCCCCGTTCCCGGCTTGGATTTATTGGAAGCGCTCCAGACCGCCATGAAAATATCGGCGTATATGAATGTGCTGCCAGCGGTGGGCATCTCGGCTTATGAATTTTTTTCGCTGCCGGAAGATATGGATGATGCCACGGAGCGGATTTACTTTCCGGAAGGAATACTGGGAAAGTATTTGCCCCCGCCCCAGCCATTAGCAAAAGCAAAGGTCAGTGCTTTGATGCTGGCAAAGTTGAAAGAAAATCTGCATCAAGCAGTGGTGAATTATGATTCCACTATTGCCCTCATAAAAAACCATATTCAAAACCGGCAGAACACCCAGGCCATTATTGCTATGCAAGATCTGATGAATGCTGAGCTGGAACTCCGCAATCAAATGAAAACGACATTGGCACCGATTTACTCCGTCGCTGCAATCGCCCGAGATAGTCTGGCGAATTTCCCCGCCCAGTATGATTCCTTAATAGCCAATTATGCCATTGCCGGTGAAGAGCGGTTTATGGATTATCTGGCAATTTTATTTCTGCCGACCGACACCAGCCAGGCGATGCGTCAGGCAGTCATCAATCAACTGGATCAATCGCTCAGTGGCAATCAGCGCCTTTCCGACCAAATCGTAGCCACACTGGATACCGTTTCCGTTTTGGAAATGCCAGCCATTGTGGTTGCCAGTGTGGTTAAGCAAAATGTGTATAAATTGGATGAAGGTCAAACCGGAACCATCACCCTGCAATTGCAGAATCCTGGTGCATTGCCCGCCGAAGGGGTACGGGTCGTGTTGCGAACCAATCCGGCGCTTCAGATCAAGACGCCCGATAGCGTTTACGTGGGCACCCTGGCAGCCGGTGATACTTCCGCCACGTTTACTTGGCAAGTTACTCCCTTTGGCTCCGGCTTCAATCGGGGCACCTGGTATGCGGAGATTCAATCCAGTAATGCGAAAACCTATTCAGCCAGCGGGGCCTTTGTGGTACCCATGGTCATCACGCCATCCACCGGTGGAAAATTGAGCAACGAAAACATTTACTGTTATCCGAATCCGTTTAATCCCGAAGTCGAAGTTACCCATTTGCGATACAGTCTGGCAAAAACCGCCGAGGTTACGATAAAGATTTTTGATGCGGGCGGCAATCAGGTGAAAACCGTCATCGATGCTGTTTTACAAACCGCCGCCGAAGAGCAAAACATAGAGTGGGATGGGAGGAATGGTGAAGGAAGAATGTGTGACAACGGTGTTTACTTTTTTGTAGTAGAAAGTTCTGAAGGTGAACGAGCCGTTGGCAAAATAGCGGTAATCAGATAAGGAGCGCAGATTATGAGAGCTTTCATTTTGATCATCACCACAGGCATTTTGCTTGTTTATTCGCCTCGCCTGTTACCTGCTGGGGAAAAAGGAGGCTATGCCGGTAGTTTTCTGGAATGGGGCGCCGGCGCCCGGGCTATTGCTCTGGGCAAAACCTTTACCGCCATAAGCGAGGATGGCACCGCCCTTTTGTGGAATCCCGCTGGATTGGCGCAGCTATCCACCGGGGAATTAACCGCCATGCACGCCATCATCTTCGAAGACCGGGCGGTCAATTATGTAGGAGGGGCTTTGCCCGTGGGTAGATTGGGTTTCAGTGCCGGGTGGCTACGCTTTTCCGTTCGTGACATCCAGGAGCGAGATCACTCAGGCCAGCTGTTGGGTAAATTCGATGACGCAGAAAATGCGTTTATAGTCGGTGCTGCTGCTAACCTCCTGTCCACTTCAATCCTGAACTTGAGATTCGGACTAAACTTCCGGTACTTCTACCATTCCTTATACGAGTACCACGCCACCGGAACCGGCCTGGATATGGGGGTGCTTTCATCGTTTCATATGACCGGTCTGATAAAAAGGATTGGGGTAGGAATAGTGGCTCAAAATATTGGCGGGAGCTTGAAATGGAACACGGAAAGCCGCCGCAAAGAAGATTTGCCCCAGGTATTTCGATTCGGTTCAACCCTGGCGATAAAAATGCTTCCGCTTCACATCGCTGTGGATATAGAGGTGAAGGAGCATCATGGCGTGCGATATCATACCGGCGTTGAATATTGGATTAGGATGCTAGCCTTAAGAGCCGGGCTGAATCATAACCGCCTCAGCGCCGGTGCGGCTCTGGTATTTAAGTTAAGCGACTTTGGGTTTGTAATTGATTATGCCCTCACCACCGACCCGGTAGCCGATAGGCCATTGCATTTCTTTACCTTAAGCTTGCGGTTTTTGTGAGACTTGACCCAGCATTGAAAAAAATGGAGGCTTATTTTGGGTCTCGAGCCACACGGCTTTAGTCGATTTTAGCGGTTGATGGGAGTGGGGTCGATAATTTTTCTTTAGGATTGTGGACAGATTATTCTTGGTGGCCCTATACCACCACCGTACCCTCCGGATGGTTAGACAGCAATTTGTGCATCGCCGCAGCCGATGCGGCAGGTGGCGTCTCTTATCACC
>CAYMXZ010000214.1:0-6047 GCA_964394475.1 uncultured Caldithrix sp.
TCTTCTGCATTTCGTTCATCAGTCAACCCAGTAGGGTGAAGGTTCCCGTCACCCGCATGTCCGAAATTGGCGATCTGTACCTGATACTTTTTCGCAATCTCCTGTATTTTGACTACCATGGGAGCTAATTGGCTGCGGGGGACGGTGACATCTTCTAAAATCGTTGTGGGCTTGATTCTAGCCAGTGCTGAAAATGCGGAGCGACGGGCCGTTTTTAATTTTAAAGCTTCTTCATCGTTATGAGCAATCTGGAAGTTGCTCGCCTCGTGGCGACGGCAAATTTCCGTAATTTTCTGGCTCTCCTCCTCCACCTGCACCGGATGGCCATCGACTTCAATCAATAAAAGTGCTTCTACATTAGTTGGTAATCCTATGTGAGCATACCCTTCCACACTGCGAATGGTGAGTTGATCTAAAAATTCCAGAGTGGTGGGAATAATATGAGCAGCAATAATGTCAGACACGCTCTACGCCGCCTGCTGAATGGAATTAAATAAGGCCAGCATGGTCTTGTATGACTGAGGTTTGGGAATGAGTTTTAATAATATCTTACTGAAAATTCCCAGCGTTCCTTCCGAGCCAACAAAAAGTTCTTTTAGATTATAACCGGCCACATCTTTTACATTTTTTCCACCAAAATGAGCGATCTCACCGGTAGGCAATACCACCTCCAGACCCATTACATAATTTTTTGTGACCCCATATTTTAGACCACGCAAGCCTCCAGCATTTTCTGCCACATTCCCCCCTATAGTACAAATCGTCATACTGCTGGGATCGGGAGGATAAAATAAACCTCGTTTTTCCACGAACTCATGAAACTGTCCAGTAATCACTCCAGGTTGAACCCAGGCGGTTAAATTATCTGCATCTACCTCCAGAATTTGATTCCATTGATTCATCAGAAGAACAATTGAATTTTGAATAGGAATAGATCCACCACTAAGGCCGGTACCGGAACCGCGTGGAACGATAAAAAATTTTTCATGATTCGCCAATTTTACTATTTCGGATATCTCATTCGCCTGCCGGGGAATAACAATCGCTTCCGGGGTTTGCGATAGTAGCTGTGTGCCATCATAAGAATAAGTTAAACGGTCTTCCATGGATATTAAGACCCGATCAGCCCCTACTATATCTCTAAGTTTATTGATAACCGACTTATTCATAAGTGCTCCTTGATCAAAAATATTTTTATATAAGGGTTATATCGGTAACGATGTCTCAGAATTTTTTATTATGACTTCTTACTCTGTTCATTTTTTAAAAAGAGGGTGAATATAATTTTAGAAAAATATGATCGGTTGAATTCGTTATTCAGAATCTCCGCTTTTAGGTTGACTACATACCTCGGAAAATTTACATTGTAATTAGATTTTGGCAAATAAGATTATAAAATTCATTATCCATTATTCAGATGAGTAATAAAATCGTGATATGTAAACTTCAGTGGTCAAAATTGTTTTTCATTATACTCCTGACTGGTATCACCTGGGAAGAGGCCAGTGGCGGTAATCCAGCTGACAAAGTGTATCTCCGCATTAATCAATTAGGCTATTTGACTGCTGAGCCAAAAGTTGCCATACTTTTTTCCTTCCACGAATTCCGCCAGCCAGTGGATGTAATTGAGGTACGAACTAAAAAGAAGGTTTTTTCTTCCTATCCTCGTAAAATATCCGGCAGCTGGACTGGTTTTAAATACTTTTATGAATATGACTTTACCCGCCTCACCGCCGAGGGGCGATACTACCTTAAAGTTGCTACAGATAGTTCGTCTGTCTTTACAATAAGTGATTGGATATATGTGCAAGTGATGGATTCTTTGTTGAATTATCTGCGCCAGCAGCGCTGTGGATACAATCCTTTCTGGGATGAAGTATGTCACCAACTTGACGGTCGCAGTATGTATGCTCCACTTCCTGATAGCACCTTCGTTGATGTGAGTGGTGGTTGGCATGATGCCGGCGATGATCTGAAATATTTATTGACCAGCTCTTATGCCACCGCCTCACTTTTATTGGCGTATCGACTAAATCCAGAGATATTCAATGATCATGTTAATGAACTGGGGCAACTTTTTCCCAATGGTATACCAGATGTTTTAGATGAGGCGCGCTGGGGATTAGATTGGTTACATAAACTCCATCCTCAACCATCGCATTTGTATCATCAGGTAGGAGATGACCGTGATCATACTGGTTGGAAATATCCCTTTCGCGATTCTTCTGATTACGGCTGGGGCAAGGGTAGCTATCGGGTAGTATATTTTGCGGATGGTAAACCACAGGGTTTGGGCCGATATAAAAGCAACTCCAATGGTTTAGCCAATCTGGCCGGTCGTTACGCTGCCGCCATGGCTATGGCCAGTAAGATATGGAAAGAAGTGTTGCATGACACTGCATATTCAAAAAAGTGTCTGCAAGCTGCTCGAGAAGTCTATGAGCTGGGGAAAAATAATGAAGGAGTTCAGCAAGGCAATAGTTATGGAGCACCCTACCGCTATGCAGAAGCCAGCTGGGCTGATGATATGGAATGGGGAGCAGCTGAATTATATCGAGTTACAGCAGATGAGAATTATTTACAGGATGCGATGAAATACTCGCAATTGATCGGTGCTCATAACTGGATGGGATGTGATTCTGCTGAGCATTATCAATATTATCCATTCTTCAATGCGGGACATTATTCCCTGCACTCCCAGGTATCGGAAAGCGTTAAAAAAATTCTTGCTTCCTACTATCGAGAAGGAATTGAGAAGAGTTATTATAAATCCCGGAAAAATCCCTTTCATTGCGGTGTGCCGTTTATCTGGTGCTCTAACAATTTGGTTGTCGCGTTAATTACCCAATGTCATTTATATCAACAGATGGGCGGAGATAAAAAATATGATCTGTTCATGAGGGAACAGCGCGATTGGTTATGGGGAAGAAATCCCTGGGGGACTTCAATGCTGGTTGGGCTTCCTGCAGGAGGAGAATTTCCTCAATTTCCGCATGCCAGCACCTATGCTCTCACCGGTCGCCAAATTACCGGTGGTTTAGTAGATGGACCTGTCAATTTCCGCATATTTGGAAATTTAAAAGGTTTATATTTATCAAAACCCGATGAATTTGCCATTTTTCAGGGGGAGGCAGTCTATCATGACGATCTGGCCGATTATTCTACCAATGAACCCACGCTGGATGGAACGGCTGCAGCCCTGCTGGCCTTAACCTTTTTTACTTTAATACCATAAGTAAAAAATTTTTAGAACCGATGATAACCTCATTCGGAATCCAGTTACCCGGTTATATTTTTTTTGTTTGCATTCCAGAAAGAATTTTCAGAGGTTTTCAGGGTAAATAATAATTGAAAAATAACAATCAGGATATTCATGAGATTCTTAAAATTATTCGATGTTTTTATTTTGGTCATACTGATGTGGCGCTCTTTCTTATTGGCACAGGAGTCCGGAAAAGAATCGGTTTGGTTTGAACTTGAACGCCAGATTAATGTACCTGCTGAGGTCACTCAATGGTATCTTTTCCCTGAGAAGCAGATAGCAATCACCAGCAGGGAAATTCTTTTATATCAGGAAGGTGGTTCTCAAACTATCCCATTGCCACCTAACTATTTGAAAACAGTTTTTTCAAAAAACGGCCGGTTTGCGGCTCTTGTCACCTTAAATCCAGTAGAGTCAGTTGAACCGATTGACCGCGAACTTACCATTTCGGTCTTTTCGGTTTCCGATCTTACCCGAGAATTGTATCATATCAACCGAAAACTCTATTTCGATCGAGTTATTCCTTCTCTTTCGGTGATCGGTAATAATGGTTCAGTCATTGTGGGTGAAAGTGACACCGGGGAAATATGGTTTTATGATCAAAGCGGGAATTTAGTCTCACAGGTCGTGCTTTTCCCGGACGCTGAATATGATTTAGAGAAAATTCTGGATATAGATATCAACGAAGATGGCTCAAGAATAGCAGTAGTCGCAGGGAAGCGGGGAGGATCACCCGCCGGGTCAGATGCAGTGAACCCCAGCGCTGAACCGTATCTTTTTTGCTTCACAGGGCAGGGGATGGAAATCTGGAGAAAAGCCTTACCAGATTTCAATAGCAATAAAGTCGCTATCTCCCCTGATGGCCGGCTTATTGTCGCCAATAGTTTTACGATATTCGTGAATGGCCGCTTGATTAAAAAGACACTGATTTTCAATTCAGAAGGTGCAAATATATTTACTACCGATATCCTTATTAAGCATGCCCGGTTTTCACCCGACTCTCGTTATGTGCTGTTAGCCGAAAATAATCAGCTTCAATTAGTTGATGCTGAGCAGGAAAAATTATTGTGGAGGCAAAAAATATCGCGTGAGGATGGAATTTTTATCGATGGTGCGGTATCTGGCCAAAACGGAATCGCCGCTGTTTTGATTGCTGGAATTTCCTGGGAAAATGATCAATTCGTCAACCTGAATCCTCAAGTAGTACTCTTTAATCTGAAGGGACAATCCCTGCAAAGAATCGAATCCACCGGTCAAAAAGCGTTGAAACCGGGATTATGTTTTGGGAAAGTAACAGAATTCTTGCTGGTAGGTTTGGGGAATTCATACCAAATATTTCGGATAAAGTAAATAAGGCAAAGTACAAAATACAAAATACAAATTACAAAATATAAAATATAAAATGAAGACAGATTATAGAAGTTATGTGATGAAATATCGTGTCGGGATTCTTGTGATGGTTTTGGCATTGATTCTGATGGAGAGTTCGAGGTCGATTGGGCAAAATTTTCCCTGGCCCGTACAACCGTTTAATCAAAGTCAATTAATCACCGGTACGTTTTGCGAATATCGCAGTACAACGACACCGGCTCATTTTCATAATGGAACTGATATTCCCAAAGCCGATGGTTCGCCAGTATATCCGGTACAGAACGGCATCATCACGTCTCTATCCAGTGTGGGCAGTGACGCCTATGTGAGAGTACAGGATAAAGCATACGTTCATATCATGCCCAATGCTTCCCTTTCAATAGGTGATTCTGTATTTGCCAGTCAAACCATACTGGGAACTATTCTATCAGGTCAGGGGCATGTTCATTTTACTAACGGATATTCAGGCAGTGAAGTGAACAGTATGTTGACTTACAACAGCCTTACTCCTTTAATCGATACCTGGCCACCTATTATTCGATATGTCCGTTTTTATCAAAATAATACCCAGAATGAATTTCAAGGCGGACAGGTAAGTGGTCTGGTAGATATTGTGGTGAAAGTGGATGAACAAAATGGCCCCCCGGGATCCTCTTCTTCCGTATTAAATAATGGCACCTATAAAATCGGGTATAAGATTTTATCCGCTGATAGTGATAGCGTTGTGTATGTTCCACCCAATGGAGGATGGCGCTTTCAGTTTAACAACAAACCCTCTAATTCATATGTGGATATCGTTTATTTTCGAACACTTTCCAGTACCTCCAGTCATGTTTATCAGGTAACCAACAATGTTGGGTCGGATAATTACTGGGATACCCGTGGACTGCCGGAAGGTGAGTATGTAGTAATGGTGTTCACTGAAGACACTCGTCAGAATGCTGATACAGCGTATGTCACTGTGCGAGTGGTAGCCTCTGACATCACTCCCCCTGCTCAACCCGTTTTCAAATATATAAAAGGTACCGATACGGATATGCGACTGGCCTGGTACCCCAATACCGATTCAGATTTAGCCGGTTATAGGCTCTATTTTAGTTTTGATAATACCCTCTGGACTCTGTTTAAAGATGAAACGGTGCTGACGCCGGCGGTGACCGATACCATTCTCCGACAGGTTCTCAATACCGCCGTTTATTTCAAATTGACAGCAGTGGATAATGCTCCCCTGCCGAATGAAAGCCATCCTTCTGATATTTATGGGATGAGCAATGGAACGATTTTTCAGGATCGGGTGCTGATTGTGGACGGATTTGATCGTACCAACGGTAACTGGTCACAACCAAACCACTATTTTAGTTTTATTTACGGAACAGCCCTGACAGATAATCGCTATAGTTTTGATACCATGCCC
>CAYMXZ010000215.1:0-4705 GCA_964394475.1 uncultured Caldithrix sp.
TCTCTCCAAAGACCCTCAGGGCTTTTTCCTCATGGTGGAAGGAAGCCAGATTGATTGGGCGGCTCATGAAAACGATTTCCCCTATTTAATCAAGGAAATGACCGAATTTGATGAGGCCGTGGCGGCAGCACTGGCATTTGCTGAAAAGGATAAACACACCCTGATTGTGGTAACCGCCGATCATGAAACAGGCGGTCTACTTATTGTTGGGGGAACAAAGGAGGGGAAGGACATCAGACTGAAATGGGGAACCACCGGCCATACTGGAACACCAGTACCACTGTTTGCGGCCGGTGCACAGGCTCAAGTATTCACCGGATTAAAGGACAATACCCAACTTCCTATTGTGATCAGCCAGTTGATGGGGATAAAAAATTTTCCAAGAAAAATACAACAACCGGCAGAAAGGATGAAATAGGTAATAGTTTATAATGAATAGTATATAGTTGTATTTTTCTTTTGATAAGAAGAGCTATTCTGTAATGATCATCCTCTTTAAATTCTTAACCTTTTCGTTTAGCAATAATTGATGCGATGGGAGGGAGTAGTGCGTTTGCCTTGTTTAATTTACTGACGGGAAATGTGTCGATTGCCCAATGATATTTTGTTGGCTGTTAACTAAAAGCCCATTTATTTTTAACAGCAACAGTTTTATGCGTTAAGTATCTCAATCACTTGCTGATGCCAGGATGGATGAGCAGCGATCAGGCTGGTTCCACCAACCGGTTCATTCCCCTGATAATCTGTTATTCGACCTCCAGCGCCCTGGATGATGGGAATGATCGCCAGCGAATCCCAGGGAGCAGTGATCGCATCTACCATGATGTCGGCAAAACCAGAGGCTAATAAATAATACCCAAAACAATCGCCCCAGGTGCGATAAAAATTGACCATCTTGATCAGGTTATCAAAGTTTTTTCCGTTTTGATATTGTGAAATGTGCAGATGATCGGTAACAAGTAAAATTGCTTCTGATAGTCGGGGGCATTCACGCATCTTTACTTTTGTGTTGTTTAAAACGGTTTGTTGAGGGGTACCGATTAAAAGTTCCTTTAAAATGGGTAGATGCATCACTCCTAAAATTGGTTTCCTTCGGTAGGTCAAGGCGATTAAGGTACCGAAGAGTGGAACACCACTGATGAAGCTTTTGGTGCCGTCAATCGGATCCAGCACCCATTGATAATCAGCTTCGGGTTGATACGCCCCCAATTCCTCGCCGATAATCCCATCTTTTGGATACTGTTTCATGATCAGACGCCGCATTTCTTCTTCTGCCTGACGATCGGCAATGGTTACTGGAGAGTCATCAGCTTTTTTTTCAATCACGAACTCGCGCCGGTAATGGCGCATAATCGGTCTGCTACTCACATGAACTAAAATTTTTGCAAATTGAATAGCCTGGTCGAGATCTTTCATGGTCGGTGATAATTTTTAAAAAGATTAATGAGCATATACCAGTGTATTGGTGTCGGTGTGAACCGGATGAAATGACGATTTGGAAATTTGTTGAATATCAACCCGGAGGTGTTTTTGAGCAATTTGAATAAAGTTGATATGTAAAAAATCGCGTTGCAAACCTTCAACAGTCGCACCGGCATTAACAAAGTGTATTCTCTTTTTATGGTATTGGTTAGAAATGTGAACATGTCCATGTAAAACCAGATCAATTCCCAGCGACTGAAATATTCGAATGATCTTTTTTCTCTTTCTCAACTTCATGTGGTGACTTTCAATATTTTCCAGAAGATTTTGTTTTTCTTTTTTACGTGTTGAGCCAAAATGATGATGAACCAATACGATTTTCAGCCGGTCTTTTACTTTGTTCCACTGTGAGATCTTGCGTAAACCTTGTAAATGTAATTTATCAACCCTGCCTTTCGAAGCAAATAAGTTTTTTATCTTCGAATAAGGTGCTATGGAATTCATTCCAATCAGAACGATATCCCCGATAATCTTGGCATAAGGGAAAAGCTCTTTGCTAAATGGATGATAACAATCTAAAAACGTTTCATAAAAATAGTATCGAAACTGTTCAATTTTATTTCGATAATCAGCCGCCCGACATTTATCTGGAAAAGTGAGAATATCCTCTGCCAGATGAATACCTCCAAAAATATCATGATTGCCGATGACCAATGAAACTTTTTGGGAATGCAATAATCCATAACTTTCCAGGAGTCGCCGCATGTGTTTAAAATCTTCTTCCGAGGCGTCATGAGTTATGTCCCCGGTAATGACCAGATGCTGAATATTTTGCTGCAGGGCATATTCAATAAGTTTTTGAGTGTAATATAAATTCTTTGGCTTATGCTCTGTGTATAAATGCAAATCAGAAATGTGGGCCATTTTCATCGTTTTGCTTCCTTCACTAAAATTTTAGTATGGGGGATCACTATTTTTCATCCCTACCAATATTCTCCCCGCATAAATAAAATGTAAATAGTATCAAATTTCTCATTTAGACTTTATGGATGATTTTTATTTACATGAATCCTATACCGATGAGTGAACACATTACTCCGAGTCCCATACCAGCCAGAATATCGGTCGGATAATGAACGCCCAGATAAATGCGGGAAATTCCAACCAGCGATGCCCAAAAGTAAAGCGGATAGGTAAGCCATGGGTAATGATATCCAATAATAATAGCTACCATAAAAGCAGCGGCCGTATGTCCGGAAGGGAAACTGAATTGATCGGGAGGCGCCATTAGAAATGTGATACCATGAATCCTGGCGTATGGTCGCAAACGCTTTACCGAATTTTTAATAATTTTATAGAGAGGTAACTCCAGGCTGAAGGCGAGCAATGCTGAGTAAAAAATAGCCTGACCTGTTTGAGCATCAAATACAAAAAATGCTATAAAAAGGGGGAAGTAAAGATAACCATCAGCGCTTCGTGATATCAGCCGAAAGAAATAATCAAGATAACCGCGACCAGTTTGCTGAAATATCTGCAGAAAGATAAATTGATCGATGCCAATGACAAATTCAAATAAATTTTTCATGCTGCCTCTAAATTTTTACCTGTAATTTACCTGGCGAATATTGCGAATGAATTACCAATCGATGAAAGTATAGTTATGTAAAGGTAATCAATCTGTAATTCTGGAAAGGTGAGAGAGAAATAAAAGGCAGCTGACAAATGAAAAAATACCACTGAAAACCACTTACTGGGTCAATCAATTACAACAGTTTTGTGGTGTTAAAAAAGGATCTAATCTTACTTTTTAAACAAATTGGTAATTATGCTTTCGCAGCCATAAAAGAACAGGGATAGCAGTACCAGAAAATTAACAGTGATCTTTTTCAATATGGAATTTTGACTACTCAATAAGCGGCCTGCCAGTTCATTCAATAAAATATTGTTCATGATTAAACTATGCATATCTGCTCCTCAAATAATGGGTGATAATATTGTATTTTTCTCAATCTTAAATTTATTCCCCCGCCAGGATACCGTTCGGCTGACATAGGGAATAAACCAAATTCCTGCCATAACTATATCCTTCAAGGGGAGGAATAAATAGTGATACCACTTGAGATCCGATTGTAAAAGATGATCAATAACCATCTCTACAGTAATCTTGTAGACCAGGACTCCCGAAAAAATGAACAGTCCTGTCGGATTGAAATGAAGTAATAGATAAACCAGGCTTATCGCGATTGGATGAGCTAGAGATTCGAAGAAATAGTAAATTGGGTTGAGATTCCTTCGTAATTTTGCCCAGCGGCTGTGGCGACTGATAAAATTCTGAATAGACCAATTCTCATTCACACTGTTCACTGGTTTGGCGGAAATTCTTACTTCCAAACCCAATTGGCGGATCGCTTCACCCAGCAAATGATCTTCTGCTAAAACATTACGTAAGGCCTGAAAACCACCAATTTTTTCCAGAATCTCCCGGCGGAATAACATCGACTTGCCAATAGAGATGGGCAAATTGATAATTCGTTTAATCAAGAATACCGAGGGAGCAACAAACGAGTTCATATACAGGTTGTCAAGGATGGATCCTATTCTTCGGGCGGAAATCCCGCGAATTGTCGAAGTTACCAGACCGGTATTCGGTTGGTTCATAGTGGTTACCATATCACGCAAATAAGAAGGATCAACCCTGACGTTGCTGTCGCTGATTAAAATATAATCGTAGCTCGCTTTTTGATAGATATTGAATAAATTGTTAATTTTAGGATTTAAACCAATCCAACGAGTATCAATAATTAACTTGGTTGGAAGGTTGGGATATTCACGACAGAGTTTCGTTACTACTGGAATACTTGGGTCGTCGATCTCATTCACTCCAAATAAAATCTCGTATTTAGGATAATTCAATGTAAAGAAGGAACGCAAATTGTCCTCCAGGTGATCTTCTAACCCTTTGAGTGGTTTTAAAATAGAAATTTCCGGGAAATTGCTGAGAGAGGTGGATTTCCGTGGGAAACGAAATTCATGAATCATTATAAGTAAAAGCAGGAAAGTATAGATGACTCCTGCGGCGATAACAAATCCAAAAATAAGATCAATAATAAAGTTTATCATAATCAGGCAATTTATTCACCGGCTAATTATCGGCATAGCTCATGAAGAACAGGTGTCGACCTTGTTACAATTCTATTAATTTTTTTTTGAGGAGGAAAGGGCAGTTTTTTAAGCACTCCGACTGTTTTTTACAGCAAGGTATTCAGATCAAAATTCTGCGAAA
>CAYMXZ010000215.1:4805-5979 GCA_964394475.1 uncultured Caldithrix sp.
GATGAAAATTCATTCGGACCGGAAGTTTCCGATTCAATTGAAAACGCAGATGCATACTGTAATAATAATTGATACCCCAGAAGTCGATCTGATTATTCAGGGGTAGATCAGTTTGAAAATTAATAAGCAGTGGAAAATAAATTTTTAAACGATTGGTGAGAAAAGCTTCAGGTATGGACAAATTATATAAGCGATGAACCAGCAGGGTGAATCCTCGATCCAGCACATGCCAGCGACGCTCCGGTTCAAAGACAATGAAATTGTTGGCCATCCCAATTTGAGCCTGAGAATCATAACTTTTGATGATCTCATAAGCTCTTTTATGAGCCAATAACATATGTTTTAAAGCCATTGCCATGTGCGTCAAATTTTTTTCACCGGGAGGGAATTTGGCATCGCCGTATGCCGCCAGTACCCAGACAACTGGCTCATTAAAAGTGATGAATAACTTAATTTTCTGGTGAAATTTCTGAATAATATGTTCAGTCAAATTTGCAAAGGATTCAATGGAACTCTCCTCAATCCAGGGACTCCGCTCGTGAAACCACACCGGATGAGTGAAGTGATGTAAGGTAAGCATGGGAGTAATTTGGTAATCCAGTAGTTTATCCACTAATCTTTCATAGTGGTTCAAGGCGTTGGTGTCAAAGGTATGCGGCGTCGGTTGTAAACGTCCCCAATCCATGGAAAATCGGTAGGCGTTTACCTTTAGATTTTTCAATAATTCCAGGTCATTTTCCATATATCTCCAGGACTGGCATGCATTATTGTACAATGGATTTTTTCCATTCAGATTAAATTTTCCCTGCTTTTCCCATTCCGTCATATCATTTTTTAGGAAACCCTCAATCTGAAACGCCGACGTCGCTACTCCCCATAAAAAATGATCGGTTGCCGGATAAACAGAGAATTCCGAAGGACTTGCTTTTTTAATCATGAAAGTAAATTTTTGGATATGATTATTACTTATAATTTTTTTTCAATATTTCTGTTAATTACTATCATTTTATATTATCTCCACTACCGTCCATCTAATTGAACAATTTTAATATCTAATATTATCTGCACAAAAAGAGTTTTATATTTATTTTACAATGTTGATATTCTTATTATGAGTGGATTTGGTCATCAGGCCACAAATTTTGAAAAAATTGACAACATCATTATAATTCAG
>CAYMXZ010000216.1:0-5976 GCA_964394475.1 uncultured Caldithrix sp.
CAGCATCCACAATATCAACAAAACTAAAAAATTAAACATGGTAAGAGAAACTCCGACCCAACCTTCCCAGTTAAAATTGTTGATTAAAAGGTAGTTCAAGGAAAATAAGCCAATGGTAGTAAAAATCAGGATACCGCTGATTTTATCCACCACATTTAATCCGGCAATAACCAGGCGATCACAATTTTTAAAATAAAGGGCGCGCGCCAGCTCTCCCAGATTCCCGGGAGTAATAAATCCCAGAGTCACTCCAAACAAAAGAGATTTCATCGCCAACGAATTCGGAATGTACCGATCGTAAGTTCGCAAGATATATCGCCATTTTATGAATTGCACCAAAAAGTTGGCGAATAGAAACAGAAAACCCAGCAGAAGGTATTTCAGAGAAGCGGAAGAAAAAACCTCCACTAAACGTTGCTTTTGGTAAATATTCCGGTAAAGAAAGTAGAGCAACAGTAAACCGACCAGCAGTTTTAAAAACCAGATATATTTCAATCGTCGATGCTGGATAGTGGACATATTCCTTTAATGAAAGTTTGATAAATATTTTTCTCTAAGTATACAGCCCAACATGTGAAAATTTAGAAAAGTGGAGTCACAAAAAATCCTCAAATGAATGAGGATCGATAAACTGAGAATTATAGTTCCAGCAATATTTTAAAAGGGTTTTCAAGGGCTTCCGCAATCCACCGCAGAAAGCGAGCCGCATCTGCCCCATCGATTAAACGATGATCATAGGAAAGGGACAACGGCAAAATAAGCCGTGCTTTGAATTCACCATCCCGGAAAACCTGCTGGATTTCAGAACGAGAAACTCCCAGAATGGCCACCTCCGGTGAGTTGACCACTGGAGTGAATCCACTCCCACCAATTCCACCTAAATTAGAGATGCTGAAATTCCCTCCCTGCATTTCCGCCAGAGTAAGTTTGCGGTCCCGGGCTTTTTGAGCCAGCTCGCTGAGCTCTTTTGATAATTGTACAATATTCTTTTTATCCACTTCACGGATCACCGGTACTAATAAACCACGATCGGTATCCACTGCTACTCCGATATTTACATACTTTTTATAAATGATTTCAAACTTCTGCAGATCAACACTGGCATTAAACTGAGGATATTTTTTAAGCGCATAGGCTACGATCTTTAAGAGGATTACAGTTATGGTGAGTTTGCCGCCAGCTGCCTCGACCTGTTTGCCATAGCGTTGGCGAAGCTGTTCCAGGTCGGTAATATCCGCTTTATCGAATTGGGTAACATGGGGAATGGTTGCCCAGGCGTAGCTCAAATGGCGGGCAGTTTTTTCCCGCACTTTACTCATCGGTTGCCTTTCGATTTCACCCCACCGACTGAAATCGGGCAACTCCTCGGCCTCTATTCCGGGAATTATGGTTGAGGTAACCGCTTTTTGACTATGGAGAGTCCGAGCATAATTCTTCACATCATCCATGGTGATTCGTCCGCCTACTCCCGTTCCCGGCACCTGATGGATATCAATCCCGATTTCCCGGGCAAAACGCCGAATAGAAGGAGCGGCAGGCACCGGCTCTTCTGAAGGCGGAGCACCAGCAGGCAGAGAAATCTGGAAGCTGGAAACCGGTTCAACTTTTTCGGCTTCCCTGGCCGATGGCCTGACGTCAGCTGGAACACTCTGGGTCTTTCCACCAGTTTCACCAACGGCTGTTTCCGAAACAGACCAATCGGCTTCAGCCTCTACTTCAATCAGATTTTGTCCAACTTTAACCACTTCTCCTTCTTTGACCAGAATATTCCTCACGACACCAGCAAAATCTATCGGAAGCTCAACCACCGCTTTTTCAGTCTCTAACTCGATGACACTTTGCCCTTTCTTCAGCGTATCCCCTTTGGAAACCAGAATTTTACTAACCGTGCCGCTTTGAATATTTTCACCCAGCTCCGGAAGACTGAAGATACGTCTCATTTTTTCAGTTGTCGAAGCCGCCGGCACTTTCTTTTCTACCATAGCCGGTTCGACCGCTTTCTGCTCCGTTTTAACTGTGGGAGACTCAATCGGAGGAGCAGCGCTGGTCAGGGATTTCTCTTCCAGCACCAGAATGGTTTGCCCAACTTTAACGATTTCTCCTTCTTTGACCAGAATATTTACTACTCTGCCGGACTGATTCGCTGGAACTTCAACCACTGCTTTATCGGTTTCGATTTCCAGAATTGGCTGATCTTTCTCTACCGTATCGCCAGCGGTAACCAGCAGTCGACTGATGGTTCCTGAGACTACATTTTCTCCTAATTCTGGTAACTTAAATTCCACTGCCATGTCTACACGTCCTTAAAAAATTGCATTCATTTACCGCAACTTATCCAATTCTATATTTCTTTTAGCTGATCACTGGATTGGCTTTGTCTGGATTAATTTCCAGATCCTTCATGGCTTTTTTTACATCGGCGGTTTTCAGTTGTCCTTCCTGTGATAGCCCATATAAAGCAGCCAGAGTAATGTAGCGGGCGTCCACTTCGAAGAAGTCTCGCAGGTGACGCCGAACGTCACTGCGACCGAAACCGTCAGTGCCCAGGGAAATGAGGCGCCCGGGAATCCAGCGGGCAATCGATTGGGGCAAAGCTTTCACATAATCAGAAGCAGCCACAAAGACCCCCTTTTCCCCTTTCAACAATTGAGCCAGGTAAGGCAGCTTCGCTTTCTTATCCGGATTAAACATATTCCATCGTTCGGTCATCAGCGCATCGTAATGTAATTCTTTATAGCTGGTGACGCTCCACACCTTTGCAGCAATCTCATATTTTTCTTGCAGGATTTTTTGAGCTTCGATTACTTTATTCAGGATGGTGCCACTCCCAAACAAGTTAACGGTGAGCCTGGCCTTTTCAGAATAGGAATCCTGGAATTTGTACATTCCTTTTAAAATTCCTTCCCTGGCACCCCCGGGCATAGGCGGTTGAGGATACAGCTCATTCATAATGGTGATGTAGTAGTAAATGCTTTCCTGATTCACGTACATTCGTCGAATTCCATCCTGAATAATAATCGCTAATTCATAAGAAAAAGCCGGATCATACGATTTAACGGTAGGATAGGGATAGGTGAGTAAATGACTGTGTCCATCCTGGTGTTGGAGTCCTTCACCCGCCAGGGTAGTCCGGCCAGAGGTACCGCCCATCAGGAAACCACGGGCTCGCATATCGCCAGCCGCCCAGGCCAGATCACCAATTCGCTGGAAACCAAACATCGAGTAAAAAATGAAAAAGGGGATCATGTTTATGTTGTGTGTAGAATACGCGGTGCCGGCGGCAATGAAAGAAGACATTGCACCCGCTTCATTGATCCCTTCTTCCAATATCTGGCCATCTTTGGCTTCTTTATAATAGAGCAAACTTTCTTTATCAACTGGTTCATATAATTGTCCGACACGCGAATAGATTCCTACCTGCCGAAACAGCGATTCCATACCAAAGGTACGCGCTTCATCCGGGATGATAGGTACAATGAGTTTACCGATATCTTTATCCCGCAATAGTTTAGCCAGAATACGACCGAAGACCATGGTGGTTGCTACTTCCCGACCGTCAGACCCTTCCAGAAATTCTGCGAAAAAATCATCGGGTAATTCTTTAAGCGGTTCGCATTTTTCGCGGCGCTGGGGCATGAAACCGCCCAGTGCTTTTCGACGCTCCAGCAAATATTTCATTTCCGGACTATCGGCCGGCGGTTTGTAAAACGGAATCGTATCGACCTCTTCATCAGAAATAGGGATTCCAAAACGAGAACGGAATTCCCGTAGTTCTTGTTCATTGAGTTTTTTTTGTTGATGAGTAACATTCTTGCCCTCCCCGGCTTCCCCAAGTCCATATCCTTTTACGGTTCGGGCCAGAATAACGGTAGGCGCCCCTTTATGATTCACTGCCGCATGATAAGCCGCGTATACTTTCTCCGGATCATGACCGCCTAAACGGAGTTTCTGAAGTTGTTCATCAGATAAATGTTCCACTAATTTCAGCAGGCGAGGATCTTTGCCAAAGAAATGTTGTCGGATATAGGCACCGCCCCTCACCACATAATTCTGATATTCACCATCCACTACCTCCCCCATTCGCTTGATGAGCAGACCCTCATTATCTCTGGCCAATAGATCATCCCAATCAGCTCCCCATAATACTTTAATAACATTCCAACCAGCTCCTCGGAATACCGTTTCTAACTCCTGAATAATTTTCCCGTTACCTCGCACCGGGCCATCCAGTCGCTGCAAATTGCAATTAATGACGAAAATCAAATTATCTAACTGTTCACGGGAAGCTAAAGAGATGGCACCCAGGGTTTCCGGTTCATCGGTTTCACCATCTCCTAAAAAGGCCCACACTTTCGCATCATCTTTGGGTTTTAAAACCCGATCCTCCAGATAACGGTTAAACCGAGCCTGGTAAATCGCCATAATGGGGCCCAGTCCCATAGAAACCGTAGCAAACTGCCAAAAATCAGGGAGCAGCCAGGGATGGGGATAGGAAGGTAATCCGCCGCCAGGGTGAACTTCATGCCGGAAATTTTTTAACTGCTCAACGGTAATACGACCTTCTAAAAAAGCACGAGCGTAATTACCGGGTGAGGCATGCCCCTGAAAATACACCAGATCACCGCTAAAATTGTCAGAGGGCGCCCGAAAAAAGTGATTAAAACCAACCTCATAGAGGGTGGCAATAGAAGCATAGGTTGAAATATGACCACCAATTCCATTTTCCACTCGATTTGCCCGCACCACCATGGCCATGGCATTCCAGCGCAGAATACTTTTAATCCTTCTTTCAATTTCTCGACTGCCAGGAAATTTAGCCTGCTCTTCTACCGGAATGGTGTTGATATAGGGAGTGTTTGCGGTAAAAGGTAATTTTATCCCTGCCTGGTGCAGGCGCATTTGCATCAGGCGCATTAAGTTTTTTACCCTTTCTACATCCCCTTTTCGAATCACATAATCCAGGGATTCCAACCACTCCTGTTGTTCTATTTCCTCTTCACTTAAATTCTTTTTTAATTTCTCATCATCCATTTTTCTACCACCTTCATTTGACTCAGGATATTTTCTAATTTATGATCATATCTATTGAGCTACTGGCATAATATGCTTTTAATGACTGCTGATCTTTTTGGGCAAATCAATACCAGATAATGCACTATGGACAGTCAGGTATATCTTTTTTCATCTTATCCAATTTAAATATGGATGGACTGCCCGACCGCATCGGCGGCAGCTTCCATAATCGCCTCACTCAGTGTCGGATGAGCGTGTATGGTATGCTGCAGTTCATGCTGGGTCGTTTCCAATGCTTTGGCAACTCCCAGTTCAGCGATTAATTCGGTCGCTTCTGCCCCTATGATATGCGCCCCCAGCAGTTCACCATATTTTGCGTCAAAGATTAATTTCACCAGACCATCCGTCTCACCTATGGCTCGAGCTTTTCCACTGGCGCGGAAAGGGAATCTTCCAATTTTGAGTTCATATCCCATGGCTTTGGCTTTCTCTTCTGTTAGACCGATGCTGGCTACTTGCGGTTGACAATAGGTACAGCCAGGAACATTGGTATAATCCAGCGGGGAAGCCTGTCCTCCACTGAGATGGTCGGCAGCAATGATTCCTTCATGAGAAGCCACATGAGCCAGCCATGGTGGACCAATCACATCTCCAATGGCGTAAACATCAGGCACATTGGTCTGATAAAATTCATTCACTTTGATGGCGTTTTTCTCAACCAGAATTTCCACCTCCTCCAATCCCAGATTTTCTACATTTCCCTGAACTCCGATCGCCACCAGGGCAACCTCACCCTCCAGCTCTGAATTTTTTCCATCACTGGACAACTGAAGCTTCACACCTTTGGCAGATTTTTGCAGTTTTTCAACTCTGGTATTGGTATAAATCTTTATTCCCTGCTTTTTGAAAGAGCGCTCTAATTGGGATGAAATTTCCGCATCTTCGATAGGTAGAATATGAGGC
>CAYMXZ010000217.1:0-5973 GCA_964394475.1 uncultured Caldithrix sp.
TCACAAACCAAAGCTGTTCCCGATGGACGCTGGCTATTTATCAATGGGAATAACACGCCACGGGTTGCCCGTATTAATTTGGCTACCTTTGAAACGGAAGAGATCATTGAGATACCCAACTCTGCCGGAAATCATGGATCTCCATTTGTCACGGAGAATACCGAGTATGTGGTGGCAGCAACCCGATTCAGTGTTCCCATACCTCAAAAGGATATAGCGATATCAAGTTATAAGGGAAATTTTAAAGGAACTCTGACATTTATTAAGGTGAATCCTATCGACGGGCAAATGAATATTTCCTTTCAAATTCTGGTGCCGGGATTTGACTATGATCTTGCCCAGGGAGGACGCAGGGCTTCACATGGATGGGCATTTTTTACCTCATATAACAGTGAAGAAGCGAATACTTTGTTAGAAATAAACGCTTCGAAAAATGATAAAGATTTTATTGCTGCCGTAAACTGGAAAATGGCAGAAAAATATCTTCTGGAAGGCAAGGGGAAAGATCTTGAGGCGGTTCATTTTCGCAATCACTGGAATGATAAAACACATCAAGCAAGCTCCGAGAAGATTACAAAAGTTAAGGTTCTTTATCCAAATGAATGTCCCGGTTTAATATACTATTTACCAACTCCCAAATCACCTCATGGTGTTGATGTGGATCCCAGTGGTGAATATATCGTGGCCGGAGGAAAATTAGCTGCAGTAATTCCAGTGCATTCATTCAGCAAAATGCTTCAGGCCATTGAAAATAAAGATTTTGAAGGTGAGATTGATGGAATACCCATCCTGAAATACGATGCTATCAATGCCGGTGAAATTCAGAATCCCGGCTTAGGACCTTTACATACCGAATTTGATGATAAAGGTTACGGCTATACGTCGGCTTTCATCTCCTCAGAAGTTGTCAAATGGAAAATAGGTACCTGGGAGGTGGTCGATCGGATTCCGGTTTATTATTCCATTGGGCATCTCATGATCCCTGGTGGAGATAGCGGAAAGCCCTGGGGAAAATATCTCGTCGCTTTGAATAAGATTACCAAAGATCGTTATTTACCCACAGGTCCGGAATTATGTCAGGCCGCTCAGTTAATAGACATCTCCGGTGAGAAAATGAAACTATTGCTTGATTTCCCCACTCTTGGAGAACCCCACTATGCACAGGGGATACCAGCAGAGATCCTTATGAAAAATACCGTTAAAATTTTTCCATTGGAACAGAATCAGAATCCCTATGCGGTTAAAAGTGAGAAAGAAACTCGCATTGAACGAAAGGGACAGGAAGTACATATCTATATGAGCACCATTCGCACCCATTTTTCACCGGACAATATTGAAGGAATAAAAGTGGGTGATAAAGTCTATTTTCATATTACAAATCTTGAACAGGACTGGGATATTCCGCATGGATTTGCCGTGACTGGAGCCCAAAATTCCGAATTACTCATCATGCCCGGTCAGACCAAGACCTTGCTCTGGGAACCATCGCGGGTGGGCGTATTTCCTTTTTATTGCACTGACTTTTGTTCTGCGCTCCATCAGGAAATGCAGGGATATGTGCGAGTATCGCCAAAAACTTCTTCCGTTGAACTAAGTTATCGAACCAAGTAGGAGTATAAAGAGGAGATAGTAATAGTTCCCTTCTTGTTTCAGAACATTTCATACCAAGACCTCTATATGCGACAATACCTTATTACCGGGAAAAAGAGACGGAGTAATTTTAATGGAAAAAAAATCACGGATACTCTTCGCGGGCGCCGTAATTTTACTACTATTCATTTACTTCTTTCCGATCTGGAAAATTGGCTTAAGTGCTCCCCAGTATCCTGAAGGCATAGGTCTATATATTTGGGTTAATAAAATTACTGGCCAAAGTAAATTTGATCTGGATAATATCAATCGACTTAATCATTACATTGGTATGAAGGAGATTATACCTGATGAAATTTCCGAGCTAAAGATAATACCTTATCTCATTGCTTTACTAATTTTAATTGGCCTGGCAGGTATCCTGACCAATAAGCGTCTATTTTTCATTATCTGGTTGGTACTCTTCATATTGATGGCGGTAGTAGGAATGGTAGATTTCTATAAATGGGAATATGATTATGGATACCACTTAAATCCGGATGCTCCTATTAAGGTACCGGGAATGACTTACCAACCCCCTCTGATCGGAACGAAAAAATTGTTAAATATCACCTCCAAATCCTATCCGGCAATCGGTGGATGGTCTGCCATTCTCAGTCTTTCTATCGGGTTCTTTATATTCTTTTTCGAGCTAAAAAGATTCAAGATAAAACCACTATCAATCTCAATCGGTAGAGCCCTGTTAAACCTGGTAGTTGTGCTATTTATCTTGCTGTTTTTACGGAGCTGCTCTGTAGGTCCCTCCCCTATTGAGTATGGCCAGGATATGTGCGGGCTATGCCAGATGATTATTTCTGATCCCCGTTTCGGGACGGAGATGGTTTCTACAAAAGGTAAAGTCTACAAATACGATTCGGTGGAATGTTTGGTCAAACATTATTTAACAGGCAACTTAAAAGACGAGCAGATTCATTCAATCTGGGTTACAGATTTTAGCAAGCCTTCTGGATTAATTCCGGCCAACTCCGCCACGTATTTACAAAGCCAGACATTAAGAAGTCCAATGGGTATGGGTCTCAGTGCTTATTCTAATAGAGAAATTGCACAACAAATACAATTACAAACTGGTGGAAATCTCCTTCGATGGGATGAACTTCTCCAGTTGATCCGGAATAGTGAGAGTGGTCAGAATTTTGGTCATCAGGTCAATAGTCTGGCGAAAGAATAAATTTGATTTTCGAACAGATAAATGGTCGAGTTTAAAATCATTATCGAAAATATTTTTTTCAGGATTTTCCAACGATTATTATGGTCTTCAAATAAAGATAAAATACCCATAATATTTATTCATTGGATGTTGGGAATCATACTGTTATCAACCTCCATTACTGCCAAAGAAATTATCGTTGGAAATTCAGAGGAGGTTCAATCGATCACGGCTGCCATTCAAATGGCTGAAACCGGGGATAGTATTCTCATCCGTGATGGTCTCTACCTGGAAAGAAGTATGATCATCGATAAAACGCTAACCATTTGGGGAAAGGACAGGCCGGTAATTGATGCTGAAAACAAATCATCGGTGTTCATTATAAAAGCAAACCGGGTGGTTATTCGAGGACTGGTGATCAAAAATGCCGGAGTGAGCCATATCGAAGACCACGCCGGTTTGTTAATTGAAGACAGCCAGGATTGTATTATTGAGAATAACGATTTTATTAATAATTATTTTGCGATCTATCTTTCAAAGTCCTCATATTGCACAATTTCAAATAATAGAATTCAGGGGAATGCCACCCGGGAATCATCCTCCGGGAATGGGATTCACCTCTGGTATTGTAAAAATATTACCGTTGAAAAAAATTATATCAGCGGTCATCGTGATGGAATATATTTTGAATTTGTCCAAAATGGACTGATCACAGATAATAGAAGCGAAAAAAATTTAAGATATGGACTTCATTTTATGTTCTCTGACAGCTGTAAGTATACCAAAAATACCTTTCAAAACAATGGTGTCGGTGTAGCGGTCATGTACACGAATCGAGTGGAAATGACACATAATACATTCGAGAATAATTGGGGTGCTGCTTCATTCGGCCTTTTGCTTAAAGAAATCCGGGATAGTCTTATTAGAGAAAATATTTTTTATAAAAATTCCACCGCTTTGTACTCCGAAGCATCCAATCGCAACAGAATTGAAAAAAATAATTTCACTCAAAATGGGTGGGCGCTTAGGCTGATGGCTAATTCTATGGACAACCAGATTGTTCATAATATTTTTGAAGGGAACTCATTTGACGTCGCCACCAACAGTCATCAGAATTTTAATCAATTTAATGAAAATTATTGGAGTAATTATCAGGGATACGACCTTAACAGGGATGGGTTGGGTGATGTTCCTTATCACCCGGTAAAACTGTTTTCATTCTTGGTTCAAAAAAATCCTCCTGGAATTATTTTGTTGAAGAGCTTTTTCATCCAGATGTTGGATATGGCAGAAAATGTTCTCCCTGTAATCACTCCCGAGACTCTGGTAGATAAAAACCCCCGTATGGTGAGGCATAATGATTGAGATTCAAAATCTATCTAAAAAATTTGATAAGATTCCCGTTTTAAAAGATCTCAATCTAAAACTGCAAGCTGGAAAGGTATCTGCAATTCTGGGGCCTAATGCTTCCGGCAAAACAACTCTGCTAAAATGTATACTCGGTTTAATCAAACCTGATTCGGGACAAATTTACATTAACGGTCAATCACTTAACGGCAATTGGAATTATCGAAGAATGATAGGCTACATGCCACAATTCGCTAAATTTCCTGAAAATCTATCGCCGCGGGAAGTCATTCATTTTATTGAGAAATTACGCGGGAATTCTGAAGAAACAGATCTTGAACTTTATGATAACTTCCGAATAAAAAATGAACTGTATAAACCATTTAGAACCCTCTCAGGTGGAACGAAACAGAAAGTAAGCGCAATTTTAGCTTTCTTATTTTATCCTGAAATTTTAATTCTGGATGAGCCAACTGCTGGACTTGATCCCATATCAAGTCAATATTTAAAGAAAAAGATAGAAAAAGAGAAATTAAATGGAAAAACCATTGTTTTAACATCTCATATGATGAGTGAGGTAGAAGAAATTGCCGATGATATAATTTTTATGGTGGAAGGAAATATTTATTTTGAAGGAGCCATTAATAGAATACTCGAGAACTTTAGTGAAAAAAGGCTCGAAAGTGCCATTGCCAAAATGATGCAGGATACCCACCTATGAACACCAGTGCACAGATTGGCAAATATGTATTTTTCAATATCATCCGAAATCGGTGGATCATTTTTTACAGCATTTTATTACTCATATTTACTGATCTTTTATTTCGCTTTGGGGGTGACAATCCAAAAGTGTTCATCAGTCTGATGAATGTCATATTAATTCTTATACCACTTCTGAGCATAATGTTCGGTATAATTTCATTCTATAATTCCCGGGAATTTATTGAACTATTGCTCGCACAACCTATTAATCGAAAGGAACTTTATCTCGGAATTTACGCCGGGATAGTCATCCCTCTCTCACTCAGTTTTGTGTTAGGTATTTGTGTTCCATTCATTATTCACGCCGATTGGAACTCCGAAAAGTTTTGGTCATTTCTGGTCTTAGTAATCACGGGTATATGCCTGACCTTTATCTTTGTAGCAATCTCCTATGTAGTCGCAGTAAAAAATGAAGAAAAGGTAAAAGGTTTCGGTATCGTGCTGCTCCTGTGGTTCTTTTTTACATTAATATTTGATGGAATACTCTTGCTTGTTCTCTTCGTGTTTGATGAATACCCTATGGAAAAGTTTTCTATTATCCTTACCCTGCTTAATCCCATTGATCTGGCACGGATATTACTCTTGTTGAGATTGGATATTGCTGCTCTAATGGGTTACACGGGGGCAGTCTTTCATAAATTTTTTGGAAGCTTTATGGGCTTTCTGATTTCGGGTAGCACACTTTTACTGTGGATTTCAATCCCAATTTTTTGGGGATTAAAATCATTTACCAAAAAAGATTTCTGACGGAGAAAGTTGACTTTAACAAATAGTATGATGGAATCGTTTCAGACTGGACATTAGAAGATTTAGAGATCGCAGGCTTTCATTATTATCCCGCTAATTGCTCTTTCCCCAAAATAACAAGAAAAACATCCTGTTAGAGTTCCTTCTACTCCGGAGAAGGGATCAGTCAAGAAACGGATTTTCAGTTTACCCTTAGGGAATAATCTGGTAGTTAACAGTCGACACAAAATAAAAAAACCTCAATTTTTACTTGAGGTTTTCATCTGCCTCCGCATATTGAACGAAATCCGAACCTTATTCCGCGAAAATCCAGACGCTGA
>CAYMXZ010000218.1:0-5942 GCA_964394475.1 uncultured Caldithrix sp.
CTCTTATCCTCGTTGACGATACCTTCAAATGCGATAGAGGCTGATAAACTCAAGCAGGTTTATGAGGGAAAAGTTGTGGAAAGTCGCTTTAAAAATTTACCGACGGCGCCTCAGTAATTCAATAGTCAACTGGCGGCGGAATTAGAATTTAGCGGTCGGATGAAAAAAATCACAGAGGAGAGTGCCACAATTCCCTCCGCGACTGGCGGCGCGATTACCACGGGTTTCTTACCGGTGATGATTCAAATCCCGACCGGCGGGCAGGTCTATAGATTTGCGAAAACAATTATCAGACCCAATGATCCTCTCATGTTCAGAGTAGTTTACTCACGACTCTGGTTAAATAATTTATTAAAGTGGATACTGGTTTTGTTTTTCGCCATAATTTTTTATCTCAACCGAAAACGTTTCATTCGAATCTGGAATTGGTTGAAAAAGCCGGTTGAAACCTGCAGATGGTGGTATCAAAAATATGAAAGCCAGATTAAAAAGATAAGCCATTCGATAATGACTCCTTTCATTTTGTTTGGATTAATTCTGATGTTCTGGTCGTTCTCTACTTTTTTAACCATGGTATCTTTGTTTTTCTGGTGGGTGAGTGTGGTTTATCAGGTAAGGATCGCCTTAGATCGTCATAAAGGAAGAAAGGCAGGACAACCTGAATCTCCAATAACCTCCAGGCTGACCCCTGCCGAGTAATTATGGCTAGGTAAAAAAATTCAGATTGATCTAAATGATCCAGTCAGTGGCCTGTTAGTCCCGGAAAATTGTCTTCCGGGATTTTTATATGATGATAGAATACGTATGAGTTTAATTTTTTGATTATTACATCTTTAATTCAGATGAATAACTGTAACATATTCACGGTCAGGTATAAGCAGAATTATCAGTTAAGATAAGACAACTTTTGTATATAAAAAATTGATTGAATGACCCTCTCGGGGAAATTGATTGTGATTTCTCGAATGATCGGTCTTTTCTTTCCTCAGTTCTGACTAACAGTCTGGAAATAGTGAGGAGTTTTTAGAACATTATGTCAAAGTGTTTCCTGATTTCAATCATACCGCTTTCACGACTAATTTCATGATAGTTTTGACCTGTAAAATCTTGTTCTAATCTTCTACAAATTCATTATCTGCTTTTTCAGAAATCAGTTGCTTTTCTTGCTCAGTGAATTTTAAAACCAGTGACCGTGATGCTGAATATGCCGATATTATCTTTTTGCATCTGATCAATTTCTTTGGAGTGTAAATATTTTTGAAGCATATTCTCTGGCAAACGTATTATTTTTTTCTTTTTTATTTCAATTTTTATAAATCCGGCTTCTCTGATGGTGTCCAGATAATCATTCAGTTGCATGGCACCGGCCACACATCCGGTATACATTTCAGCTGATTTTTGAAGCGGCAAAGGTAAATTCCCCTGAATGACCATATCCGAAATGCAGAAACGACCGCCAGGTTTTAAGATGCGAAATATCTCCTGAAACGCCTTCTTCTTATCCGGTACAAGATTGAGCACACAATTGCTGATAACAATATCAGCTGATTCTGAGCTTAAAGGAAGCGCTTCAATTTCTCCTGATTTGAATTCTACATTCGTGTATCCCAATTTGCGATTGTTTTCTTCAGCCTTTTGGATCATTTCCGGGGTTATATCTATTCCGATGACCTTTCCGGAGTCTCCCACTAAACGCCTGGCAATAAATACGTCATTACCTGCCCCGGAACCTAAATCTATTACAGTCTCTCCCGGTTGAATATTAGCAAATTCAGTGGGCAATCCACATCCCAATCCCAGATCAGCTTCTGAAACATACCCATTGATTCCCTGATAGGAGTCACTAAATACCGTGTATTCTGCATCTGCCTGTGTTCCACAACAGCCGCAACATTCTTTATTCCGATCAGCATTTTTGGCAATCTGTGAATATTTCTTTTTCACTAATTGTTTAATTTTTTTTGTATCATCCATTTTCCATTCTCCTTTCTTAACAGCAGGTATTGATATGTGAAAAAAGCCTGTTTAATCCCTTTTTCGCTTCTGATACTATAAATTTATTTAAACAATAATAACAACGAGTTCCCTCGGTGGTGTCATAAATCAAACCCGCTTTTTTCAATTCATTTACGTGTTGAGTAACCGTCGATTGAGCCAGGGCAGATGGTTTACAATTTCACTAACGATACATCTATTCTCATCATTCAAAAGTTTCAATATTTTTATCCGGGCGGGATGCGCCAGTGCTCGCGCAAAGTTAGATAACAGTTGATCTTCTCGAGGAAAAAGATGTGATTTTGCTCCAGCCATAAAATTCTCCAGAATGAATAATCGTAAATATACGATAATAGTTGCGTAAATAAATTTTTATGATTATTACTTTAGCTCCGAAAAGATGTTATGAAAATTGAATATTTACAAACTGATTTTTATAAAAACTAAAACATTTACCTAATTTGTTTTTTTGTGTACCCTATCCCCTTACCCCTTTCCCTACCGGTAGGATAAGGGGGTGGGGTTAGGGTAAAATGACTATAAAAATCAATTATCAATGGACAGGTACGATAATACTCCTCATTCAATTTAAGGTTTAGATAAAATGACTTCTAAATTTTGCATGTACTCCATTCTCTGTGAATATTGGTATGACCTTCCAATTTTTATGGGCTGAATCAATAATCATATAAATTTTTTATAAAAATAAAAACCGATGGTAAAAAGACACCTGGAATTTATAATTTCTATAACCCGTTACTGGTGATTTGATATATTTGATATTGGTTGATGGCATTCTCTAATTTAAATTAATCCAATTTTGATAAAGACACCAACTCTTCTAAGTCGAGGAATTGCTTATGTCTGTACATCATCTGGCAGGAAAACCCGCTCCTGCTGACCTTCTGGCACATATCCCTCATTTAATGACGGGTTATTATGCTTATCGTCCGTCAAAGGATCTATCCCTACAACCGGTTGCCTTTGGAACTTCTGGACATCGCGGTTCTTCTTTAACGAAAAGTTTTAATGAAACACACATTCTGGCTATTTGCCAGTCTATCTGTGATTATCGAAAGAAAAAGGGAATAACGGGTCCACTCTTCCTGGGAAAGGATACGCATGCCCTGTCCGAAGCCGCTTTTATAACAGCCCTGGAAGTCCTGGCGGCGAATGGGATTCAGGTAATCATCCAGAAAGGATTTGGCTACACCCCAACGCCAGTCATCTCTCATGCTATTTTAACCTATAATAAAAAACGAAAATCTCATTTGGCTGATGGTATTGTAATTACTCCCTCTCATAATCCTCCCGAGGATGGGGGAATAAAGTATAATCCGACCAATGGTGGACCGGCGGATACGGAAATTACCCGTCAGATAGAAGACAGGGCGAATCAGATTATCGAAACCAATCTGAAAGCGGTGAAAAGAATACCCTATGAAAAGGCATTACAGTCATCGTCCGTTAAGCCATATGATTTTGTCAGACCCTATGTGCTCGATCTCACGCAGGTGATTGATATGGAGATAATATCGGCGGCGAAGTTGAAACTGGGGGTGGATCCAATGGGTGGTTCAGGCCTCGAGTTTTGGGAGCCGATTGCCGAAACTTACCGTCTGAATATTTCTCTCGTGAATAAGCAGATTGATCCAACTTTTTCCTTCATGATGGTCGATCGAGATGGAAAAATTCGCATGGATTGTTCTTCACCATATGCGATGGCTGGACTGATTAGATTAAAGGATCAATTCGATATTGCTTTCGGTAACGATCCCGATTACGATCGGCATGGGATTGTCACGCGCAGTGTGGGGTTGATGAATCCCAATCACTATCTTTCGGTGGCAGTGTGGTATCTTTTTCAGCAACGACCGAAATGGGGCGAGCGCATAGCGGTGGGAAAAACACTGGTCTCCAGTACCATGATTGATCGGGTGGCGCGTTATCTGGGAAAAAATCTGGTAGAAGTGCCGGTGGGATTTAAGTGGTTTGTTGATGGGCTGTTAAGTGGTGATTTAGGATTTGCCGGTGAGGAGAGCGCCGGTGCCTCATTTTTGCGCATGGATGGGACAGTTTGGACCACTGATAAAGATGGATTCATTATGGATTTACTGGCCGCTGAAATGACGGCGCGGATGGAGAAAGATCCGGGAGAAATTTATCGCGAGCTGGAAAATCTGTTTGGATCACCTTTTTATGAACGTATTGATGCGCCCGCCAATGCTTCCCAGAAAAAGCTGCTCAGCAATTTATCTCCGGAAATGGTGCAGGCCGGCGAATTGGCCGGTGAAAAAATCACCACCAAATTGACCCGGGCGCCGGGGAATAATGCTCCAATTGGTGGATTGAAAGTGATCACCGAAAATGGGTGGTTTGCCGCCCGTCCCTCTGGCACTGAGGATGTCTATAAAATCTATGCAGAGAGTTTCAAAGGCCAAGACCACTTAAAAATGATTCAGGAAGAAGCTCAAACAATTATTCGTCAGGTATTCATGAAAGCAAAAAGGGAGAAATAGCTGTAATAAAATTCGAAACCTTTTATCCGTTGAACTTAAAAAAATTAGAAAGATGATTTTTCACTGCAGAAAAAACTGGTAAAATTATCATTCTAAATTGGAGCAAATAGAATGAAGAATGTGAGGTGCAAATGACCGCTGCTATTGAAAAGACTCAACCCTCCCCGATTCTTCGCTGGGGAGTTCTGTTATTCATCAGTCTGGCTATGTTTGGAAATTACTATGTGTACGACAGCATCAGTCCTCTGGCAGATTTACTGAAGGTGCAACTGGGATTTTCAGATAGCAATCTGGGCCTGCTCAATGCTATTTATAGTTTTCCGAATATCATTATGGTGTTAATCGGTGGAATGATCATCGATCGAATCGGATCGAAAAAAGCCTCTTTGCTTTTCTCATCGCTGTGTATGATCGGTAGCGCATTGACCACTTTTAGTGGGGGGCAATTGGTGATTATGGCCGCTGGGCGGCTGATATTTGGTCTGGGGGCTGAGTCGTTAATCGTGACCATTACCACAGTGATTGCCAAATGGTTTAAAGGCAAAGAGCTCTCCTTTGCCTTCGGTTTGAATCTGACCGTGGCTCGTCTGGGTTCCTTTGCGGCGTTGAATTCACCAACCTGGGCAAAACCTTTGTATGTTTCATGGAAGGGGCCTTTGCTGATTTCTACCACCATGGCCGCGGTTTCACTGCTGTCGGTGATTATTTATGTGTTAATGGATGTGCGGGCGCGACGCTTATTTTCTCTGCCGGAGGAACAGAAGCAGGAGAGGATAAATTTTGCTGAAATTTTCCATTTCAAAACTTCATTCTGGTATATCACCCTGCTCTGCGTTACTTTTTATTCTGCTATTTTTCCTTTTCAGACGTTTGCGGTAAAATTTTTTATGGAGCATCATGGGCTCACCCGTGAAGCAGCGAGCTTTGCTTCCAGTGTTATCATTCTGGCCTCCATGATTGGCACGCCACTTTTTGGTATTTTTATTGATCGAAAAGGTAAACGGGCATCGTTGATGATTTTGGGTTCGCTGATGATTGTACCGGTCTATCTGATTATGGCCTATGCGCCCATCGATCCGCGCTGGATGACCGCTGTAATGGGAGTGGCTTTTTCGCTGGTGCCGGCTGCCATGTGGCCCTCAGTGGCTTTGATCGTAGAAGAAAAAAAATTGGGAACAGCCTATGGATTGATGACGATGATTCAGAATATTGGTTTAACGGTTTTTAATGTTTTGATTGGCTGGGCCAATGATATCAGCACCGTCAATGGAATCACTGATTATTCACTGGGGATGTGGTTTTTTTCGATTACCGGTTTTATTGGACTCACCTTTGCGCTCTTGCTTCGCCGGCAGGAAACCGGACCACAAAAAAGTGGTCTGGAAATGGGTCATGAGGAACTGCACAAATTCCGGCCTGAAATCTGAA
>CAYMXZ010000219.1:0-5939 GCA_964394475.1 uncultured Caldithrix sp.
GTTTAATAGTGGCCACCGCATTTTGTTGCTGCACACCCTGAATATAATTCACCGCCATCCGCGAACAGAGATAAGGGTCTTCTCCAAAACTCTCAAAATTTCTTCCTCCCTGAGGAATGCGTGCTATATTCACACAGGGACCGAGGATGACATGGCGATCTTTCCCTCTCAATTCACGAGCAATGCATTGACCAACTTTTTTAGCTATCTCCGGATCCCAGCTGGACGCGATGGCAATTCCGGAGGGGAAGGCAGTGGATGGTCCCCAGCGAACTCCCAGAGGACCATCAGCCATGCGCAATTCGGGGATACCCAAACGCTCAATGGGCTTCGTAGCAAAACCGGTTCCTCCCAACAGATCTAATTTTTCCTCCAGCGTTAAACGATTCAGTAAATCCTGTACTCGATCCTCAATGGCGATCGCTGGATTCTGATATAAACACTTCTCAGCAGGTTGGGATATTCCATAAGAAATCCAGCTGTGAAGAAAGCCGATCAGCAAAAACAATGAGAAAAATCTTCTAAGATCATTCATGATTCATCTCCTGTAATTATGATTTATGTGTATTCCATTCACGGATACCTCTCAATGAAATGCATGGTGCAATTACTCAAATTTCCCTTGATCTGCAGAACGAACATCTACCTGAAAAGAACCTTCACTAACTGGAGCGATGAATAAGTATCACACTTTTTTAAAAAATCTCATTTTTTCATATTCAACCGGCGGCTGAGTTCCAGGACGGCCGCCGCAAACTCCGCATTGCACCAGGAAAGAGGAGAAGCGTCACTGCAGTCCGATCCATCGCTGAATATTCGCTCCGGCATCAGTCCATAACTGTTGGAATGATTGATCATCCAGTCGATTTGATTTTTAGCGATATTCACATCTCCCCAGCGACAGTTATATTGGGCAGAGGCAGCAGTAGGAAAAAAGAAAGCATCATCTCCGTAATCGCTGAGCCAGGTGTTTTCACCCGCTTCAAAATATTGTAATCCCCCTCCCAGCACTGTGGTATGGTTGAGAATAAATTGATTGGTCAATCTAAACCGTTCATGATCTGGATAACCCCAGAGCGGTCCATAATAACAACTGGTATCCCACATGTATTTTAATTTTCCACTCTTTTCGCTCAGACTGCGGTTGTCGTCTGTTTTAGTCGCATGATAGCGCAGAGCAGTATAGGTTTGGCGCTTCGCATCGAATAACTGGTAAAGAGAGTCAGAGAGCGTGTGAGATGCTTTCAAGAATTTCTCTGCGCGAACAGAATCACCAAACATTTCCGCCATATGAGCAGCGGTGCGCAGAGCAGCCGCACAGACCATATTTGTCGCCGGTAAATAACCTGTCCATTCCACAATGCCACCTTCATACAATAATCCTCGCTCATCGATGCGAAAAACCAGATAATTACCAAATTCATAAAGCGTCTTTTTATCAGTGAGCCATTTGCCGGTTTTCTGGAAATAGTCGTAAACCAGCTGAATAAAATAGCCATTCGAATCCCATTCAGGTTCATCGTAACGTGCTCCGCTGCCGGCATCCACGGCCTGACCATAGGCATCATAGCGCGCATAAAATTCGTTACGGTGCTTCAAGGGCAGATCAGGATTATTCCAGAATTCGATAATTTGACGGGCTTCTTCCAGATGACCGCTCAGAAGAAAAACTCGCGCACACATTAAAGCATCTCTGGGGTATAACTGCGGCATGTTATTGGTGAGAAATTGGCCAGTAATATCCGCTGGAATTTGTCCATTTAGATTGGCCGCTTTTACCGCATACAGATTGCGCTTATACATCTCCAGATAGCGGGGGCCTTCCGGATAATCTTTTTTAAACGAGGGAAGCATCCCCTTTTTTAACCAGGTATCCCAATATTTTTTCGCATCGTTATAATAATTGGTATGCCGGGCCAGGTGAGACCATTTTCCCAGAACTTCCTGACGATTCTTTCCGGCTAGCAAAATTAGACTGCTCCATTTTGTGTTGGAAATTTCTCGCTGAATCGTAACCAGGGAATCATCCATTCGAATAAGCCCATCGTCAAACGCAGGAGCAATCAAAATGGTCACACCATTTGACCATTCAGCGACAATTGTATTTCGAACATAAGTTTGGGAAGCCAGCAAAGTGCTGCGGTCAGACAAAAACTTTTCCCGCAATTTCAGAACATAGACAATCTGAGTTTGTGGATCAAGGTTAAAACCGCGGAATTGCAGGACAATGCCGTCATCAGGAAGCGCAAAACAACGTAATTCCGTTCGAACCTGGTTTGGATATCGAGTCAGGGTAAGCGTGGAAAAAAAATCTACCAGTGCCAGCGAATCCTGTCCAGTTAATTTTTGGCCGTTCTGAACCACCTCCACCCAGCTGGAGGAAAGGTAATCCACCGTATAATCCTGAAAATAAAAATGCTGGATTCCTTTCGCATTTTTCGTTTTTACTATTCGAGGATCATCCGAATACACCGCACATACTTTACCATTTCCCAGGATGGCATACCCCTTATATTTTGAAGTCGATGCAGTCGATTCTCCTTCGACACATAGATATGGGAAAAGGGATATGATCAGGATGAAAAATATTGATCGCTTCATAGATTCTCTTTTATTTTTTTAATTTTGTTATTTTTTAAAATTTTTTGATGATCCTCACCTTCATCTCGAGGGCTCGCTATTCTCCGGTTTTTTTCTGATGTTGATTCAGTTGATAAAGCAATTTCTGCGCAGGAACGTAGGTCGGGTGTTCACGTAAAATTTTTAGTAAGAGCTCTTTGGCCTGTTCCACTCGGTCTGCCTCTCCTAAAAATCCCGCTAAATAATATCGAGCGTTGAGCTTTTGTCCTTGATTCAGATCAGGGGCATAGCTGGCGGTTTCCATATTTTTGATAGCCTCCGATAATTTCCCCTGTTTCCACTGCGCCATCGCAATTTGATAGAGTATCATCCCATTACCAGGTTTAAATTTCAATGCCTGCTGATAGGCTGTTTCACACGAATCCCATTTCTCTTCCGCGCGATAACTGCGAGCTGACTGAATGTACGGTTCGGGATCTTCAGGAAAATAGCTACTGATTGCCTGATATTCCTGTCGTGCCCGGCGATAATCTTTTCTCTGCAGGTATATCTCCGCCATATCGTAATGCGCTTTGCCCCAATTTTGATGATTGAAAAGATAATCATATGCCAGTTGACCAGCAGAAGGTTCTCCATATGGTTGATATTCACTGTAATTAACTTCCTTTTCGGGAAAAGGCCAATGGTGCATCATTTTAAAAATTTTCAGTAACCCAATATTCCAGTCTAAATCGGTTACTCCAAAAGGGAATGGTGGCGCCGAAAAAGACTTATCCGGATTCTGCAAAAGACCCCATTCTGTAATCTTATCATAATAGCCTCTGGCTAATAAATAATAACCCTGCGGATTGGGATGAAGATGGTCACATATTAAATAGTTGCCAATTAACCCTTGCGGAGAATGCTGGCGAAAAAGAGAGACCACATCCACCAGGGGTTGCTTAAATTGCCGGGCCACTTGCTGGATGACGTGATTAAAATCCTCACTGGCCCGAAAACGAATGACATCACGATCTTTTGCTGCTACTAAATAATTATAAGCCTGCTGTGAATCGGCCAACATCGCGAGGCTCTTTCCATACTGAAATAAGCTCTGGGCATATCCACTATCCAATTGTACCGCCAGGCGGCTCATTTCCAGGGCATCGGACCATAATCTTTTATGCATCATTTCAGAACTCTGCATAAGGTAATCTTGAATCTGTTTTTGCAGATACCCATCCGTTACCAGAAATTCACTTCCCAGGGGAGGAAGATCAAAAATATTGGAGACTAACGTCCCGCTGATCACCGGTACATTCTTAGCGATGCATTTTTTATAAATGATCTGCAGATTATCCCTGAAATTTTTCAGGGTGCGATGATATTTGGAGGACTGATAGATGATTTTCTTTTCTGCAATCACCTGCTCCATCAAATTAATATCCCGAATGCCTGATGTTGAAGAGGAGCTGAATAAATTTATAATGGATTTGAGCAGTTGCACCAGGCGGAGTTTTTGTAACTTCAGGTAAAACCTGATCCATCGGCCATTCTCTCCAATTGAAAAAGTAGAAGCACTTCCATACGCACCATAAAATTCATTGTGACCCATATAAATAAGTATGAGATCAGGCCTTTTGTCCAATACTTCTGGCAACAGATCGAGCACCGAAAAACTATTGATCGCAGAAAGCCCGAGGTTGATAACTTCAAAGTGATAGTGAGGATAAGTTTGTCGTAACAAATGATATAACTGGTGAGGAAAAGGAACCTGAAAATCGAAAGGAAAACCTGCCATACTGGATCCGCCCAGACAAAAAATCCGAATAGTATTGGTGGATTTATTTTTTTCAAAGGTCTCGGGATAGATGGTGGGAATCACGACTTTCCCGGGATTAAAATACCGTCTGGCCACATATGGGTTCAGCTGATATACTTCTTTTCCCCCTTTATACGATTCAAGGAAGAGTGGTTCAGGTGAAAACAGACCAGCAAGGCGCAGCAGTATCTCCAAAACACCCAAAAGAAGCAGAGGTGAAATGATTAATATGAGGCTGAAAATAAATCGTTTTTTTGAGGCCATGTTTTAGATTTCACTCATTAGATCAATTGACAAGATATGCGCCCTTTTCCCTGAATTTAAATTTTTAACAGGGTAACATACTCAACATGATTGAAATACGACGTAATCGGTCCTTTCGCCAATCTCTATTCGATAAAACTTCTCTCGATTCATCTTGGTAATCTTGTTATGTAAATCCTTTTTCACAGCGAGCCTGTTTTGTATAACGCCGCACCCATTTTTTTACACTTCTCAAATATAAACTCATATAATCTCGGCTGAATTTTCATTTCAAAAAGACTACTTTCCGGGTACCGACTATCTGTTGATCAATTTTTAAAACCATCAGATAAACCCCACTGCTTACCTCTGGCATCTGGAAGTGTTGGGTATAGGTGCCGGAGGCTTGCTTTTCTTTTAAAAAACTCTTTATCAATTGACCCTGTACATTATAAACTTGAATTTCAACTTCCTGCATGTGCGGCAATTGATACTGCACACTAAAGTGAGCATTAAAGGGATTCGGAAAAATATGCCAATTAAAATCTTGCGGAAGCAATTGCCGATCCGGGATACCGGTGGTGATCAGCTCCACTTTAATTCCACTGAACACTGGTTCCCCAGTGACAGATTTAAAATATAAATCTAGTATGCCATCGCTTACTTCGAAATCGGAGATCACCTTTTCCACGGCCGTATTCATTTTCAGACCGGCTTCTACAAAAATATTCAAATGATCAACGATTAATTGATTCTCCGCAAAAACATCAAATACCCGGCTGGAGGGAGAGTTATACTGCGTCTCGGCAAATTGCAAAGTGATATGGTAACGACCTTCCGGTAATCTTACTTCATAAAAAGTAAGATTTCGAATTTCAGAATGATATACTGTATCTTCTACCGTATTGAAAATCTCAAGCGTATCCGGGTGCTGAACGACTGTTCCCCCCACTCGACCATATTCTTTATCTTCAGTCCAGATCTGATCACTCAGAAAAGTTTGCCAGTGGTTACCACCCACATTTATATGAATTGGAAATTGGGGAGTAACACGGGTGGCGATGGATTGAGAGCTCATCGTATTGGGGGGAACTGCCAGATCATTTATGTTCGAAGCAGTCAGTGTATAGGATTGAGAAGGATCGAGGTCATTCACACCCAGATTCACGGTGCGACCATCATTTAAAAGTCGCGCCTGCTGTACGGTGAGAGATGGCAGGTAGTAATTCGCCGGATTCTGGGCCGAGACTGGATCGAGAACTTCGGAAAAATAGACTTTTACAAATCCAGGATAATTCCGGGCCCATAGCAAATA
>CAYMXZ010000220.1:0-5932 GCA_964394475.1 uncultured Caldithrix sp.
GGGCGGAGCCGGGTCGATTCACGAACTTTCCTACCATTTGAAGCCCACGGAAGATATTGTAAAATTGTATATTCCCAAAAAATTTAATCTCAGCAAAATATATCTTCATGACTATGAGCAAGTACCGGGAGGATTAGGCCGCTGGAAACCAAAAGCAACTGAAGATTTGATCAACCAGATTAACCGTGGTACTTTGATGATTAATTTTTTCGGTCATGGCGATCCGGATACCTGGGCCCATGAATCTGTTCTCAATCGTTCCAGAGATCTCCCCAAGTTTCAGAATGATTATCGACTGCCCTTATGGGTAGCCGCTACTTGCACCTGGGGAAAATTTGACAATCCCTCCCGTCCATCGATGAGTGAGGAGCTAATGTGGCGTTCCCGCCAGGGTGGAATTGGGATCGTCTCTGCCAGTCGGCCAGTGTATGTAACGGGCAACACCGTATTTACTCTCTATTTTTACCATTATCTGTTTAATAATAAAGCGGAAAATTTAAAAAGCCGATTGGTGGGCGAGGCATTCCTGGATGCCAGCAGTTTCAGCATCAACTTTCAAAAGTATCATCTTTATGCCGATCCAACCCTCAGCCTGGCCGATCCACAACATCTTATCCAGATAGAGTCCATCCAGCCCGATACCCTTAAAGCACTATCCACCGTCACTTTAAACGGCCGGATTGTCGATTCAAATGGAAACGCTTTGAGTGATTTTCAAGGAACTGCTGTGTTGCAAGTCTTTGACGCCACTCAGAATCGCTTCGTGATCGATGGAAATGTGCGCTATGATTACACTTATAATGGCGGCACTATTTTCAAAGGTCTGGTGACGGTGAGAAATGGAGAACTCGTCGGTAATTTTATTGTACCTAAATCAATAAGGTACGATTCTTTGGCTACTGGAAGACTAAGCATTTACGCCTGGAGTGAAGACGGTACCGACGCTGTTGGTTATAATGACCAGATTATTCTTTACGGAACTGAAACCCAGATTACTGATCAGAAAGGTCCGGATATTGCGGTGGCTTTCAAAGATAATCCCAATTTTTTTGATGGCGATTTTGTCAATACTCAACCGACCTTAGTCGTCAGATTGGAAGATGACAGCGGGATTAATCTCACTGGAGAAATTGGCCATAAAATTGAAATTGTGGTTGATGGCAACTTAAAAAAGGATGTCACCGAATTTTTTGTATATGATAAAGATAGTTATCGTCAGGGACAGCTGGAGTATACGCTGCCTGCTCTTTCTGGAGGAACCCATCAGGCAAAAATTCAATGCTGGGATAATTTAAATAATTATTCTGAACGGGAGATAACCTTCAGAACCAGCACCGCCAATAGATTAGAGCTAATGGAAGTGGTGAATTTCCCGAATCCTTTCAACGACCGCACCCACTTTACTTTTCAATTGGTATCTCCCAATGGTGCGGCGGAGGTCACCATCAGCGTCTACACCGTTACCGGCCGTAAAATTTATGAAATTCGAGATTTTGCTTCTCAGGGATTCAATAAATTACCCCGTCAAGGATGGGATGGACGTGATTGGGATGGCGATCTGATTGCCAATGGGGTATATTTGTATAAGATTACGGCTGATGATGGATCTCATAAAGTGGAGAAAATTGAGAAGCTGGCCATCGTCCGTTAGTGCCATGGATGATGCCTCACATTGCCGAATGAGAAAACAGGGAAGTGATAATACATCGGCAGGGACGAAAATCCTTCTGCGAAGTAAGGTAGAGAAAAAATAAATTTTTCGGGTGGCATCTTCAAAGAAGGTAGGTTTTGTATTCTTTTATTTTAAGATGTGACGTGGCAGAAGTGCAATAGCGCTGTATTTTCTCCCCTAATTTTTTATCTTTTACGGTTTTGCCAGACGTCCGGTTAGTGCATTTTTAGATGTCGGTCATCGACCTGTAAAAGTGGATAGGATTGGAGAAATGAAAAGGGAAGTGAGGTTTTATAACCAAATCGAAGCGTTGGGCGATTAACCAGATGAAGTTATAGTTTGCATTGAATGAACGAGATTTTTGAGCGAAATTAGATAAATTATGAGTAAAGAGACAGAGTTTACCTTTCAAACTAAATTGACTTTTGAACCGGAGGAATATCAGTTAGTCGGTTTCCGGTTGGAAAACGGCCTGCAAGTGCTCATGTTCAAAAATCATCAGGCACCGGTAGTAGCAGTAGACCTGTGGTATAAAGTGGGATCAAAGGATGAGCAACCAGGCAAGAGTGGCTTTGCCCATTTGTTTGAACACATGATGTTTGAAGGCTCTGAAAATGTGGGCAAGGCAGAACATATTAAACTGCTAACGGATGTGGGGGGTACAGTTAACGGCTCTACCAGCCAGGATCGCACCAATTATTGGGAAGTGATTCCCGCCAATCAACTGGAGCTGGCATTGTGGCTGGAAGCCGATCGAATGCGGTCATTAAAAATAACCAGAGAAAATTTTGAAAATCAGCGGGCAACGGTAAAAGAAGAACGACGCCTGCGGATCGATAATCAGCCTTATATGCCGGTGATTTATGAATTGAAAGATTACATTGCTTACTCCAGCTTTGCGTATAAACATTCCATCATGGGTTCGATGGAGGATCTGGATCGTGCCACACTGGAGGATGTCAAAGCCTTTCATGAACTTTATTATCGTCCCAATAATGCCGTGATGGCCATTGTAGGAGATTTTCAGGGGCAAACCGCTTATCAGTGGGTCAGGAAATACTTTGCGGACATTCCAGCTGGCAAACCGGTGCCCAGGGTTGAGGTGAGTGAACCGCTTCGTCAGCGGGAGATCAGATTTACTTATCACGATCCCTTTGCCCCGTTTCCAGCCTTGCTGGTTTCTCAGCTTATTCCGGAACGCACTCATCCTGACTTTTATCCGCTGGAATTACTGGAAAAAATTTTATTTGATGGAGAGAGTTCTCGTTTCTATCGAAAGCTGGTGGAAGAAGAACAGTTAGCCCTGCACGTGGCCGGCGGTCAGGATGGAAAATTTGGCCCTGGATTGTTTTTCCTTTTTGCTCAGCTTCATCCGGAAAAAAAATTAAGTGAACTGGAAAAGATCATCTGTTCGGAGCTGGAGCAGATAGCGAACTCAGGCGTCACAGCCAGTGAATTGGAAAAGGCAAAAAATAAAGTACAGGCCGATTTCTTCTCCCAACAGGAAACAGTAAGATCGCTGGCAGATGTACTGTGTATGTATGAGACTATTTTTCATCAACCGCAGCGGTTTTTTACAGAATTAGATCGTTTTAAACTGGTTACGGCGACCGAGGTACAGAGGGTAGCCAGCGAATATCTGAGTCCGGCGCGACGGTCAGTGATAGAAGTATATCCTCAGCCGGGGAAGGCTAATCAAGAAAGCTGATAACAGGTAATCGAGATAGAGTTGAATGGTATATAATAATGTATCGGATAGTACGTTCATGAAACCTCCCATTGATGAGACAATTCTGGAATTTCGTTTCCCGGTTTTACAGGAGAAAAGCCTTTCGAATGGGCTGACTCTCTTGCTGATTGAAAAGCCGCAATTGCCCAAAGTTTACCTGAGGCTTGGCCTGCCGGTAGGCACCAAACATGATCCATCGGATAAGTCGGGTTTATGGCAATTAGTAGCCAGCACCTTGAAAAAAGGAACGCGTCATCAAGATTATTACCACCTGGTAGATCGAATCGAGCAGGTGGGTGGTGAATTAGATGTTATGGTGAATGAAGATTTTTTTATCCTTTATGGTGAGTTTTTGCAGGAGCATCTGGAAGAGGGACTTGACGTTCTCAGGGAATTGGTGCTATATCCACTTTTTCCGCCAATGGAAGTTGATAAAGAAAAATTTAAGCAGTTATCCGATTTGGAAAACGAAAAGAGTTCCCCGGAATTTTTAGCCCACCGTCGGCTGGAGAAAGCTTTGTATGCACCTCATCCTTATGCATCGCATCGCACCTCCCAATCTATTCAGAATGTTGGGCGGGATGATTTAATAAAGCATCACCAGCTGGCTTTCACTCCGGAAGATTCCTATTTAGTGATTGCCGGAAAATTTGATCAATCCAGGACGATTCGTCTGGTGGAGAAAAAATTATCTGATTGGACATCCAGTGGTTGGAAGCCGAAAGCGTTTCCAGCTCCTTCAGCGGTCATTGCTAGTGAAATTCATTTGGTCCATCGGCCACAATCACAGCAGGTTAATATTTTAGCCGGAAATCGCTTATTCAACCGCCGGCATCCGGATTTTGAGAAAATGCTGGTGCTGAACAAAATCGTGGGAGGAGGAGCCAGCAGTCGATTGTTTCTCCATCTGCGCGAGGAAAAAGGTTATACCTATGGTGCCTATAGCAATCTGGAAACGTATGGTGATAGTGGAGCCTTTGTGGCCAGTGCCGAAGTTCGGACGGAGGTAACAATTGCCGCCATTGAAGCCTTGCAGGAAGAACTGCAAAAAATTCAGCAGGAAACCGTCCCGCGCAACGAATTGGAAAACGCCAGGCGATTTTTAATGGGGATTTTTCCACTGCAGAATGAAACACCCGCATCAATTGCCGGATTGGCTTTAAAACAAAAACTGTATGGATTGGGTGAAAATTATTGGAATCAATATTTGAAAAAAATCTCGCAGGTAAATGAACAGGACATTTCAGAAATGGCCAATCGCTGGATCAACCTAAAAGAAATGATTACTGTGGTGGTCGGTGATGCCGAGCAGCTGCTGAGCAGCCTGACACAATTAGGAAAAGTAAAAATTTTTGATACAGACGATCGGCAGCTAGATAGTGTATAGTTTACAGTTTATAGTTTATATTTTATAAAAAGTTGAATATAGATGGTGGATAAAAATTATCACTTGATTGCCGACCACCAGGTTTCAACTATTAACTATAAACTATTAACTTTAAATTATCTGACCGGTAGTCACTGAGTTTCGGCTTCGGGAAAATCTTAAAGCTAATTTTCTCCATTGGAAAACGACAGTGGAGCATTGGTTTGGTGGTAAGAAAAAAGGATTTCCATGTTTCTAAAAATTACATTTCTTTGTTCGATCGGATTTGTCTTTCTCATTTATACTCAATTACCAGCGGCATTGAATCCGAAAGACGATTCTATAAAAAGTCTGATTCTGCAGGGATTGGATTTGTCCTATACGAATCGTTTCGAGGAAGCGGATCGAGTTTTTGAACGGCTTATTCAGGCTTATCCTCATCATCCGGTGGGATATTTCTATAAAGCTGCCAATCTGCAGGCCCAAATGCTGGATGCCGAAGATTATGAAAGGGAGCAGGATTTTTACCGATTAGCTGAACGAACTATCCAATTAGCCGAATCATTGCAAACCGCTGATCAGGCGGATAGCTGGATATTATTTTACAAGGGGAGTGCTTTTATTTATCGGAGTTTCATGAAAATGAAAATAGGTAACTGGCTCTCGGCCTATCAGGATGCCAGTCGGGGAGTGGGGTTTTTAGAAGAAGCAATCGCACTGGATAGTCTGCTTTATGATGCCTATTTAGGGATTGGGAGTTTCAAATACTGGAAGAGTGCCAAGGCTGAATTTTTATTATGGTTGCCCTTCCTTTCTGATCAACGGGAGCAGGGCATTGCGATGATTTACAAAGCCATTGAGAGGGGGGAGTATAGCCGTCCGGTGGGGCGTGATCAGCTGGTGTGGATTTTGATGGATAAAAAAGAGTACCAGGAGGCTTTCAATTTAGCTCTGCAGAATCATGAAACATATCCTTCCAGCCGTTTTTTCAAATGGAGCCTGGCGTCGGCAGCGTTTCGTCTGGGAGAATGGCAAATCAGCCGCCGATTGTATCAGGAATTGCTGACGGAAATTCAACAACTCCCGCAAAATAATCATTTGAATGAGATCGAATGTCTGGTAAAAATGGCGGAGATCGCTGCTCTGAATGGACAATGGACGGATG
>CAYMXZ010000221.1:0-5926 GCA_964394475.1 uncultured Caldithrix sp.
TTATGTACTGCTTGAAGGATGGGTTGATGTAACGGATTATTGGCCTGAGAATTATTACTTTAATTATATGTATGTAAGAGTTACAAATTCCAATTATACAATTTTATCCTCAACAAATACTACAAGTAATTTTCCAACAGCTTCAGCAAGTTTTACTGTAATCTATGATCGGGATGGGGATTCAATAGACGATAATTTTGAACTATTCCTGGCTGAAAAGTTCAAACCAGTTCTTCATAAACATTCCTACGACTTGCAACAGAACTTGGATAGCTTTGATCGAATTTTGCAAGGCGGATATCTGACATTAAAAGTATTTAATGATCTTGGCGAGTCGATAAGCACCCAAGCAATAACTGGAGGTGAATCTGCGGCTCACAAATGGGATACTTGGCATTGGGATACGTATGGTTGGGGAAGTGTAAGTCATGGAATTTACTACCTCAATATACATGATTCACAAAGATATGTGGGCGCTCCTGTTGGCCAAAGACCATTGTATTACCATGTTTATTATGATGGCTCATACTACTACGTTCAATACTGGTATTTTTTTGGTATGAACGATATTAGAGAACAATTACCTGGAATTGGTGATAACTGGCATGAGGGTGACTGGGAACACGTTAGCATTCGAATTTTTGAACAGGGAGGCTTTTATATTCCAGATAAAGTTAATTTCTATATACATGAAGGTGGTCGTACCTTCAACGCTTCTGAATGTTGGTGGAGTACCTCAAATTCCTCTACCTACAATAGTATTCATCAAGGTTATGTGGATAACCAATACACACATCTCCATATTTGGATTGCCGCCAATGCTCATGCTTCTTATAATCGCTATTCTACCGTATATGAAAGAAGTGTACTTGGCATTGATTACCATGACCGTGTTGATTATAGCCCAAGTGGAAACGATCTTTATTTTGAATATGATATGTTAATCAAGCTTGGCGAAGTTGTAAAACTGACTTATACACAATGCCCAACAAGTGGTTACTCATTAGAATATCATTGTTATCCAATAAAATTTAGTAAACATTGGTTGGCTTATTTAGGGAGAGTTGGGGATTGGGATAGCCCACCATTTGGTGCAACTCCTTCTCCAACCATGCCGGCACATGAAGGAATAAGTCATGAATGGAGGAATTTTTCAATCGGAACGTTTGGAAATGGTGGTGCCAATTGGATTTGGGATGACAACACTGGAGATTAGAACCTTTCTATATTTTAATGTATTTTTTATAGGGGAGAAATTGTGGGGTATGTTTCTTTAAAAAGTAAAAAATGTATCATGTTTTAAGGAGCACCAAAATGTTAAAAAAATTGAGATTTATGTCAACTCTTATAGTTATTTTGTTGATTCTTCAAGCCTGTTATTCGACATACCAAATTCCTATTGATAAAAGAGCCGATTCTCCAGTGCCCGGATCAATAAAGGTTATTACTAAAGATGGTAAAACTTTTAAGTTGATCAGCTACACCATAAACGAAAACGTTCTGATAGGTAAGAATCAAGAAGGCGATACAATTGAAATCCCAAAGGAGAATATCAAAACAGTTACAGGAAAGAAACCCAACAAGTTAATTATAGCCGGTATTATTATAGGTTTTGGGACCTTTTTGTTCGTCTGGTATTCATTTCAAAAATTTTCAGAGATTGGAATTTAGCAAAATAAAAGAGTCAACTTAGAATAAAAAAACCTTGTCTAACCATAAGCTCAACCTGAACGGTGGGGATTGGAGAATTTAAGGAGTACTGCGGTGCATCAGGTTTTGTTTGTTTCAGCAGGTTTTGTCTGCGCATGCCCACCGTCAGGTTAGCATGGTCGTTAGAATTACCAACAATAAAATCATTTGTGTAGCAAAGAGGCAAAGTATCAGGAGTGTATATGTTCAGATTTTATACTATGATATTTGTTTCTATTTTTGTTGTTTTCCAGTCCGCCAAATCTGAAGCAGAATTTAAAATTAATCGTGATTCACACGGCAACTACTCAGTGCAATCAAAACATTTTGCCGAGTTGGTAAAAATAAACCCGGATCCCTATCTGGATTTAGTGCTGGTTAAAGAAGATACTATAAAAATCTTCTTGAATAAAGGGAATGGAGAACTCACTGATGAGGCGTCATTACAGTTTAAACTGAAAGCAAAACCGGAGCATGTGAGCTTGACGGTAAACGAAAGCGAGCAGGCGGTTATTTGTATTAACTATGGGGAAGAACAAGAACAACACAATCTTTCCCAAATATATGTGTGGCAGAGCTGGCAAAGTGGTTCGTCGGCTTATGTACCAGCGGACAGTTTGGACTTTCAATCGGTGTGGTCGTGGGAGTTCCCTATTAACTGGGGTTCCAATGCTATGACCGCCGGTGATCTGGACAATGACGGTAAAGTAGAGATCATCAGCAGCATGACCGACACTGCCAGTATAGAACACGGCTGGATTATTATTTACGAGAGTGTGGGAGACAATACCTATCAGCACGATTTAACCATTGAAGTGAATTTTCACGCCTGGTTTCATGTGATGAAGATTACCGACTGGGATCAGGACGGGAATAAGGAGCTGACCTGTGCAGTGGCCTTCGAGATAAGGATTTGGGAGTTTTATGGCGATAAAAATTATAGGTATTTTGATACCAACATTTCCATGAGTGGAATGAAGGGTTGCAGCGGTATAGAGGTAGTGAATACCGACAATGACAGTTTTTTGGAATTACTTACAATTTTTACTAATGATGAAATAATTTGGAGCAGCAGAATAATATTACATGAATTTTTACAAAAGAGTATTTACCCGGCCTATTTTTCATGGAACTGTCTGGCGATCCGTCATGAAACCAGCCGATATTACAGCTTTGCCGCCGGGGATATGGATAATGATGGCTGGCTGGATGTTCTATTAGGTTATGGACAGCTCTGGCCGCCCAGCCCCAATACCCTGTATTACCTGGAATATGACCCGGTGAATCAGGAATTTTTGCCTAAATATTTTTCTCATCCTTATCCTGTTGATCCGTCTTTTAGTGTGATCGATGATATCGACGGTGATGGATTGAATGAAGCGTTTATAACTGGCGTAGGGGGAGGTTATGGTGGTTTATTGTATTTAAAATCATATCAGCCGGATGATTATCAGATATTGACAGTCGATTCCACTCTTTATGAATCCGCCGGAAGCCAGGTAAAGACTACGATAATTGATGGAAAAATGTATATCATAAAGGCTTGTCAACATCTGGATTTAGCTTCAAATATCGTATATTACTATATTAATTTAGCTGAAAGGAAATTGGATAATCGATATATTAGCCTTTGGAATTCAACTTTTCATGAACCGGAGAGCTATATTCATTTTTTTGAAGTCTTAGATATGGATCATGACAGCAGAGAGAATATTTTATACAAAAAAGTAAGCTATTATGGCACCCATTTGTTTGATTTGGAGAAAACCACAGTAAGTTCTTTATATGGCAAGTCTGTATTACTAAAAGATTTTCTGCTTTTACCCAACTTTCCCAATCCCTTTAATCAATCAACAATTATTAGTTTTATCACCAATAAAGTTGAACAATATAATATTGTAATCTTTGATGTATTGGGGCGGAAAGTATGGGAAAACGACGGATATCTTTCATTTCCGGGAAAAAATCAAATCCGCTGGGATGGAAAAAACAAAGAGGGAGTTGATCTGGGAAGCGGAATTTATTATTTCCGGATCAGCAGTAAAATCCATACTCAATGCGCCAAAATGATTTTAATTCGTTGAAAGGAGGTGATGCCTATGATTGTGTGATTGGAGAGTTCATTCCTTGTTCACTTTAATTATTCAAACCAAAAACAAAAAGGAGGAGCAGATCATGTCACGCTATTTATTGGTTTTGGTTTTCTTTTTGTTTTTATCCTTCCCTCTGATGGGGCAATACATCATCACCCAGCCAGAATCCTACAGCGCCCCCGCTGATTATGGCTATCATCCCTTCGATCTGGAAGATGTTGATAACGATAATTATCTGGATATTACGGTTGGTTTAAATCGGAATTTTTATGGATTACACTTGAATCAGCTTTATGTACGCTGGAATGATGATTCGGGAAGTTTTGGGAATCATACCAATTACACCACCGATTATGATTACTTCATCAAGGATCTTGCCTATGGAAATTTACGGAATACTGTCGATCGTGACCTGGTTGCGGTTTATGAAGATCGCACCGAGGTGATGTGGAATATCAATAACAGCCTCAGCCTGCAACAGAATAATCTGCCTGGTGGAGAGTTTCATGCGTTAGGAAGAATCACAAATGATGAATTTGATGATCTTGCATTGTATACCGGAAGTGAAATAAGGATATTTAGAAATAATGGTAGTGGTTCTTTTTTAACCTCATCAATTCAAACTATTTCCGAGCAGCCGGTATACATGCAACTGGTTGATTTACACCGCACCAATAGTTTTTATGATCTGGTTACCCTTACTTATGGCGAAGAGGAAAGCGGATTACTGAAAATACGGAATAATGTATCCGGTCAGTTCGGTACCCCATTTACAATTGACCTGGGTGGATACGTGCAGAAAGTGATCATGGGAGATATGAACTATGACGATTATCCGGATCTGGTGGTAGTTAGAAATGATGGTAAATTGAGAATCCATATCAATCAGGGAGGAAATATTCCCAGTAATTATTCCTATGAGGTGACCAATAATGATTTTTTTGATTATTTTGTTGGCCCCATCGCTATTGGCGACATGAACAACGATGGCTGGAATGATCTGGTTATCACCCGAATTGAAGGTTGGCTGGGGATATGGATCAACCAGAAAACCGGAAACCTGTTCACCAGTGCTCCCCACCAAACTATTGACCCGTTTTTACCTTATTCCAGCAATCATACCCTGAAATTAGCGGACATCGAAAATAGCGGCGGATTAAGTGTTCTATTTACCAACAACGGTGGAATTATAGGTGGTGAATATAATGCCCTCCACGTGTTCACTCATGATGGGAATCCGGCCCCTGCCCCGCCGAAAAGACTGGTCGTTTCGGCAAGTGCGGGTAGTCATCCGTATTTAACCTGGAATGCCAACACAGAACGTGACCTGGACGAATATTGGATATACAAAAAGATCGGAGGCGGGGAATGGAATTATCTCACATCTACACAAAACACATACTTTGAAGATGAAAATGAAACGGTTCTGGTGGGAAATTATTCAAATGAAACGTATGCATATTATAAACTTAAGGCGGTGGATATTTCCAATAATCAATCAGATTATTCAAATACTGCTTTTATTAAAATTAAGGGAGAAGATCCGGAAAGCAACTCGATCGTATTGAACCAGGAAACTCTCATATTAAATGAGATTCAGCTATTCAACAATTATCCCAATCCGTTTAATCCCAAGACTACCTTCTCTTTTAGTATTCCCGAGGAATCTCATGTGAAACTTACGATCTATTCAATTACTGGTGAAAAAATAAATGAATTAATTAATGGATATCAAGCCAAAGGTTTCTATGAGATAGAATGGAATGGGCTGAATGAAAATGGATTACAGGTCTCTTCAGGAATATACATTTATGAACTCATTGCCGGAAATGATCGCTGGGTGAAGAAAATGTTTCTAACAAAGTAAAAGCAGGCTGCCTATTTAATCTCCTGCCAGAGATACACAGCCTCGTTTCGGCGGGGCTGTGATATTATAAAGCAGCCTGCTGTAAATAATATAATCGAACTATTGGAGAATTACCAAAGCTAAATAAAAGTAAATTTTAACACCAGCACTCAGCAGACCCAGCATCTGCCGGAATACTGATACATAAAGCGTAAGCGCAATGATGATAAGGCGCGGGCTTGATCGCTGCGCTGCCCGCGCCAGAGAAAAAAGGCAGATAGAGATTTATAAAAGTCAA
>CAYMXZ010000222.1:0-5901 GCA_964394475.1 uncultured Caldithrix sp.
GCGATGGGGTTGGCGAATGGGCAACCACCAGTCTGGGTTTTGGAAAGGCGAATCAAATCACATTGCTAAAAGAAATTCGTTTTCCCCATTCCCTGGGAATGCTGTACTCGGCTTTTACCTACTATACCGGCTTTAAGGTGAATTCTGGCGAGTATAAGTTGATGGGCTTAGCTCCTTATGGTGAACCCAGGTATGTGCAAAAAATTCTGGATGAATTAATTGATCTAAAGGAAGACGGTTCTTTTCAGCTGAATATGAAATATTTTGATTATAGTGTGGGACTTACCATGACCAATGGGAAGTTTGATGAATTGTTTGGAGGAGCCCCGCGCAAGCCCGAATCGAAACTTACTCAGCGGGAGATGGATCTGGCCCGCTCGATTCAGGAAGTCACTGAATTGGCAATGGAGAGAATGGCTCGCCATGTTCAGAAACTGAGTGGCGCAGAGTATTTGTGTCTGGCAGGAGGAGTGGCGCTGAACTGTGTAGCAAATGGAAGGATTCTGAGAAAGAGTATTTTTAAAGATATATGGATTCAACCAGCTGCTGGAGATGCCGGCGGAGCAATTGGAGCGGCCTTGAGCATCTGGTATGATTACCTGAATCATCCCCGTCAGGCTGATCTAAAAACTGACCTGCAGCACGGTTCATTTTTGGGGCCGGCGTATTCTGATGCCGAAATTGCTGATTTTTTAATGACGCAGCACATTCCCTTCGAACAGTATGAAGAAGACGAATTACTCACTCGCACGGCTCAATTTTTGGCTGAAGAACGAGTGGTGGGTTGGTTTCAGGGCCGCATGGAATTTGGCCCTCGGGCCCTGGGTGCCCGCAGTATCCTGGCCGATGCCCGTTCTCCGCACATGCAAAAAAAGTTGAATCTGAAAATCAAATTCCGGGAATCATTCCGACCTTTTGCTCCTTCCATTCTGGCAGAAGAAGTTTCAAATTATTTTGAGATAGACCGACCGAGTCCCTACATGCTGTTGGTGGCAGAAGTGAAAAAAGAATTGCAAAAATCCATGAGCGAGGAAGAACGCGCGCTGTTCGGTATCGATAAACTCAATGTGGTGCGCTCAACAATTCCGGCTGTTACCCATGTCGATTATTCTGCTCGTTTGCAAACTGTTCATAAGGAAACTCATCCCCGCTTCTGGAAACTACTTAAAAAATTTTATGAGCTCACGGGCTGTCCTCTGCTGGTAAACACCTCTTTTAATGTGCGCGGTGAACCCATTGTATGTACCCCCCTGGATGCTTATCGTTGTTTTATGCGGACGGAAATGGATTATCTGGTAATGGGTAGTTTTATTTTAGACAAACGATCTCAACCGGAATTCAAAGATACCTCCGATTGGAAAAAACAATTTGTGCTGGATTAGTGTGCAAAATGGATACACGTAAATTCAACCAGAAAAAAGAATGGCGAAAATTTGGCTTTGGATTAACCGTCATCATTTGCCTGTTTATTCTGGTGCATTTCTTTTTCCAGCGAAAATGGTCGCCGCCCTTGTTGCTAATCGATTTTTTCATCCTGCTATTCACCATCTTTTTCCCCATTGCAATAAAACCTCTGTTTATTTTATTCTCCTATGTGGGTTTGGCTATCGGTTGGGTGATGACTCGTGTTATTATTACCATTCTTTTTTACTTCATCGTGACACCCATAAGTTTAATGGCTAAATTGGTCGGAAAAAATTTTTTAGATACTCGATTTAAAACGGGGAGTTCATCCTACTGGAAAGATATTTCTTCTTCACGAATGAATAAGTCCAATTATGAAAAGCAGTTTTGATAATCAGATGATAGATAAGGAATTTTGATCATGGGAAAACTGACGATCGTTAGAGAATTCTGGGAATTTATGAAAGTGCGAAAAAAATGGTGGCTGGCTCCAATTATTATTATACTTCTGCTATTGGGAATGCTCATTGTGTTCACCGAAGGCTCGGCTCTGGCACCCTTTATTTATACTTTGTTTTAAACCAACGAGCATACAGTAAATAGTGAAGATCTGGAGGTCAGTCCTGTTGAAGACTCTTCCTCCTTCATTTAAAAAAGCATAACAGTGATGAAAATCCAGCAGAAAAAATTATTCTTTGCTTTACTTACCATTTCGCTGCCCTTTATTTTTCTCATCGGTTTAGAATTGATTTTGCGATGGTTTACCCCTTCTTTAAAAAATCCAATCGTGCAGGAAGTTACCTACGATCAAGTGCAATGGTATCAGGTTAATCGCGGTTATTTACAGAAATTTTTTCCGGTTAAATCCCGGTTAATTCCGGAATTCAAGCCTGCGATTTTCCGAAAAGAAAAACTCCCCAATTCTTACCGAGTAATTTGTCTGGGTGGGTCAACCATGTTTGGTACTCCCTATCAGATGACCTGCACCATATCTGGCATTTTGCGTCGCCAGCTGCGACACCTGTATCCACAGCGCGACATTGAGGTAATAAATTTTGGGGCCAGCGCCATCAATAGTCAGGTGATCAAACAGTTTGTGCCGGAGATACTCCAATTTCAACCTGACCTGGTGCTCATTTATATGGGGCACAATGAATTCTATGGTCCGGATGGAGTTGGAGCCACCTGGTTAGAAAAAAAAATTCCACTGTTTCTTTCCCTCAAATACCAATTGCGGGAGATTCGATTATATCAAATCTTAAGAAATTGGTTATCAGGTCTGGGAGCTGAGAAGCCATCCACCGGAGAGAAAAATCTCATGCTGGAAGTCTCGCGAGGGAGTTTAATCAAACTGGACTCTGATGATTCCCGCCGGATTTTTCGGCAATTTAAAAAAAATCTTTCTGAAATTGCCGATGTTTTTACCACCTATGGGATTCCACTGATAATCAGTGAGGTGGCTTCCAACCTGTTGTTTCCGCCCTTTGCCTACCCGGAATATATTGAGAATCAACCGGTGAAAGAGAAAATTGGATTGGTTGAAAAGAAATTTCAACAGAATCAGTATGATGGGGCCCTGGAAGATTTATGGCAGCTTTTTCAAAAGGATAGTAGCAATGCCATCGTCCATTTCTGGTTGGGGAAATGTTTTTTGAGTCTGGGAGAGCTGGAGAAAGCACGCTATCACTTAGGAAAAGCCCGGGACTACGACTTATTAAAATTCCGGGCGCCGGCTCAAATAAACCAGATTATCGCCGAAGTGTGCCGGGAGAAAAATATCCCTTTGGTGACTGCCGAAAGGTATATTTCTGAAATGAGTCCCACCGGAATTTCAGGTAATGAATTGTTCTGGGAACATCTGCATTTTCGCGATAAGGGATACTATGCCATAGCAGACTTTTTTCTGCAGGAAATTCTGGAGCGTGAATTGCTATCGGAACCGTATGATGAACAGTTATTTCAGCGTCGTTTGCCGATGGATTATGATCAGCTGGGAATCTGCTGGCTGGATCTGGCGTTTGCCGATCTGTCGATGATGCATCTTACCAGCAAATGGCCCTTTTCAAATTTCCAGATTACGCCCCGCTTTCTCCTTACTGCCGATGATGAACTGCGGCGAGTCGCACAGGATGTCTATCAAAAAAAACTGGTCTGGGATGAAGCCTGTTATCGCACCGCCGCCCTCTTTGAGAGAAAAGGAGACTTTACGGCGGCTCGCACCACGTATGAAGCTTTAATCGAGGAATACCCACTGAATTTTTTTGCTCATTATCAGTTGGCCAGAATGCTGAAGGACAGCGGAAAATTGGAAGAAGCTGTTCCTCATTATCAGCAGTCCATCCAATCCAATCCGAATTATCCGTTTCCCCGGCTGGAATTGGGATTGTTGCAGATAAATGCCGGTGAATTCGATCAGGCGATCCAAAATTTAGAACTGGCCCTTTCCCTGCAGAGTAGTATTAAAAATAAAGCGGTGGAAGCCAGTATTTATTACGGACTGGCTGCCGCTTATGCCAATAAAAATGACATTGAGAAAGCGCTGAGTCTGATCAAAAAAGCGATTGATCTTTTGCCTTCCTATACTGCTGCTCAGGAATTACAGCAAAAATTATTACAGACACGCGCGAATGGGAATAAGCGGTAATTTTTTTAAGAGAGAAAAGCTCATGAATAAAATCCTTCTTTCACTTTTTTTCATTTTGATTCTGTTGATCTGGCAATGCAGTCGGGAAAGTGCCACCGAAAAGATCGTCGCTCGAGTTGGTAAAGAAAAAATTTCTTTTTCAGAGTTAGAGAAGAGCTTTCTCCTGAATCCGAAGTATGCTGTCCGCACGCCGCTGCGACTGGCACGTCAGAGTCAGTTGCAGTTTATGATCGATGAAATCATGTATTATCTGGCTGCCGAACAGTCGGGATTGCCTGATGATCCGCTGGTGCAAAAACGTGTGCAATATATAAAAGAACAGGAATTGATAAAGGCTTATATTCAGAAAAATTTCTTAGAGCGGGTGGAGCTGGCACCCGAACAACTTCAGCAGGCGTTATCCAGATTAGACCGTAAAGTGCGGGTAAGGCATCTTTTTGTTCCCGATCTGGAGCAGGCAAAGTTCTTAGAGAGTCGTTTGCAGGCCGGGGAAAGTTTTGAAGAACTGGCCAGAGAAGTATTTTCCAATTCACGGTTGCAAGCGAGTGGGGGAGACCTGGGATATCTGCAATTTGGGGATCTGGATCCGGCTTTAGAAGAGAAAGTTTTTTCCATGAAAGTTGGTGAACGATCAGCGCCGGTAAAATCCGTTTATGGATATCATATCTTAGAAGTCACAGATATTCAGCAAAACCAGCAGTTTCTGGAGTTGGGAACACCCACGAAATTGCAGCTCATATCTGAAGTATTAAAAGCCCGACAGGTTGATCAAGCGGTGCGTGATCACTTGAAAACTTTAGCCAACGATCAAAAAATTCAGGTCCATAACCGAGTATTAGATCGACTGGTAGAAGTCACCCAGAAGGTTATGGGGGATCGCTATGATGAGCCGACCATCTTTACGCCGCCGATATTTTCCAGTGATCTACGGCGAATTGAAAATGAACTCCAGCCGATCTTGAATGAAGAGCTGGTCAGGTTTGGTGAGAAGGTGATGTCAGTGAAAGACTTCATCGAGCGCTTGCAGGAGATGCCACCTTTGCATCGCCCATATCTCCGCACTCGTCAGCGAATGGCACAGTCCATCATTGATATGATCCGGAATGATTTGATATTGAGAGAAGCATACAACAGCGGTCTGGACAGGGATAGAAATTTCAAGCACACCACCCACCAATTAATTCAGGAATTCTTAGCGGAGGAGTTTCAGAAAAGGTACTATTCTGAGGTTTTTAAGAGTGAAAATCCAGAGTTATGGGAGAAATACCATGCCGCTTTAACGGCGGTAAAGGCCACCCATCGAATTCATCTCTATCCCGAGAATCTTTTTAGTGATCCCGACAGTATAATGGCGCCCGAACCGCTTCCGCTTTTTATCAAAAGCCGATATCAGTGGTAAAGCAGTTCGATCGCTATTTCCAACCCGCCTGAACGGATTAAAGCGAGAAAACAAATCCCAGTTTAATGGGGTAGGTAACGGTATTCTGATCCCTGGTTAATCCCAGACAATATTCCGCCTGGATGAAAGGTTGTACATTTTTCTTCAACTGCAGAAGAAGGCCGGCGCCGGCATTCAGCACCGCGGCGTCGAATGTACTGCCCGGGATTTCATCATAGAAGGCAACGGTCGTGGCATTGCGCGGGTCAGAAAAGGGTTCATCATAGTAATTGATTTTCACCGGATCCTGGTTGGTATGTAGATAACCACCGCCGGCCAGCAGGTAAGGTCGAATAGTTCTTACCGGGAAGTAGATGAGGGCATTTATTTTGAATTCATAGTTATTTACTGAGCCTTCGTAAATATCCAGTCCCTGATTATTGAATGGTAAACCGAGAATAGCTGGATTCTGAAA
>CAYMXZ010000223.1:0-5864 GCA_964394475.1 uncultured Caldithrix sp.
CATCGATAAAATTCATCAACTCTCCCATATTGACAGATGGTTTCTGCAAAAAATTAAGCAGGTGGTGGAAATCGAAAAAAAGATTTCTCGCTATCCACTCCATCGTCTTCCAATGGAATTATGGCGGGAAGCTAAGCAAGCTGGTTTCTCTGACAAGCAGATGGCCATTTTGCTGTCCACTACCCAGACCAGAGTGCGACAGCATCGCCAAAAACTAAAATTATCACCGGTCATTAAACAAATCGATACCCTGGGAGCTGAATATCCAGCCCAGACCAATTATCTGTATTTAACATACAACGGTGAGCAGGACGATATTGAATTGCATGCGGATAAGTCAGTTCTCATTCTGGGTTCGGGTGCGTATCGCATCGGAAGTTCGGTGGAATTTGACTGGTGCGCAGTAAACACCGGGAAAGCCTTACGGGAATTGGGTTACCAGACTATCATGCTCAATTATAATCCGGAGACGGTGAGTACGGACTACGATGAATTCGACAAACTCTTTTTTGATGAAATCCGTCTCGAGACCATCCTGGAAATTCACGATAAATTAAAACCGCTGGGAGTGATCATCTCCATGGGCGGGCAAATTCCAAACAATCTGGCCTGTGATCTGGAGAAATCAGGGATACGTATTCTGGGGACATCAGCGGCCAGTATTGACATGGCTGAAAATCGACGAAAATTTTCTGATCTTCTGGATCAGCTGCAGATTGATCAACCAGTATGGCGAGAATTGACTACTCTGGAAGAAGCCAAACAATTTGCCAGAAAAATCGGATATCCAGTGCTGGTGCGGCCATCCTATGTATTGAGTGGAGCAGCCATGGCCGTCGCTTCCAGTGATTCTGAATTGAGTCGTTATCTGCAGTTAGCGGTGGAAATTTCTCCTGAACAACCGATTGTCATCAGCAAATTTTTAGAAAATGCTAAAGAGATTGAACTGGATGCTGTAGCGAAAGATGGTCAGATTATTATCCATGCCATCTCAGAGCATGTGGAAAACGCTGGCGTGCATTCGGGTGATGCGACTCTGGTGTTGCCGCCGCAGCGAACTTATTTGGAAACCATTCGCCAGATTCGTCGGATTTCTAAGAAAATTGCTGCCGCACTAAATATCAATGGCCCATTTAATATTCAATTCATTGCCAAGCAGAATGAAGTTAAAGTGATTGAATGCAACCTCCGCGCTTCGCGAAGCTTTCCCTTCGTCTCAAAAATACTCAATCGAAATTTTATCGATGTCGCCACACGTGTCATCATGGACCAGCCGGTTCATCCGCAGGAAAATGCGCTGTTTGAAATGAATTATGTAGGAGTTAAAGCCCCCCAATTTTCTTTTACCCGCCTGGAAGGAGCCGATCCTACTCTGGGGGTAGAGATGGCCTCCACTGGAGAAGTAGGTTGTCTGGGTAACGACTTCGATGAAGCTTTTTTAAAAGCGCTGCTCTCGGTTGGATTTCGATTACCCGTTCGTTCTATCTTACTTTCTACCGGTTCTATTGAATCGAAAGCTGAACTGTTAGAAAGCATGCGAATGTTAAGCAAGCTGGGAATAAAATTTTATGCTACCCGTGGTACAGCCAATTTTCTTAAAAATAATAACCTGGAAGCAGAAATTCTTTACTGGCCGCTGGAGAAAAAACAACCTAATACCATCGATTATATAAAAGACAGAAAAATTGATCTGGTGATTAATATTCCCAAAAATTATCAGGAAACCGAATTAACCAACGACTACATGATTCGCCGCACGGCGGTCGATTTTAATATTCCACTCATCACCAACCGGCAATTCGCCATGCGTTTTGCCGAAGCCGTTGCCCGAACTTCATTGAATGATTTAGAAATAAAAAGCTGGGATGAATACACTTCTAACCATAACGGCAGCAGATCAAAATACTAATTATCTGAAAAACCCTTCCTGGCTGGTGTCAGATTTTATTAGACCATTTACGATTTTCTTCTAATCATTACCAACGATATATCATCCTCATAATTGCCATCTCTGGAAAAATTCTCCAGCTGGTGAATGATCTCATTACCAATTTCTCGCAGTGGTCGATAAAAGTTTTTTCTGACAATCTGCTTTACCCGTCTGCTTTCGAACATTTCATCTCTCTTGTTTTGCGCTTCGGTGACCCCGTCCGAGCAAATCAGCAGCAGATCATTTGGAAGAAATTGTACCTGACCCTCTCCAAATTCGACATTCGGCAACATTCCCACTGGAATGTTGGCCTGGGTGAGTTCAGAAATGTGGACCGACGTCCCATTTTGAGTAAAAAGCATCGGGGGAATATGACCGGCAATGATATAGGCAAAAGTGTGATCGACCAGGTTTAGATTTCCCCATACCAGTGTAGCATATTTATCTGGAGTGGTGACAGAATAAAGGTGATTATTGATCGTAGAAACAATCTCCTTATTACTTTCATATTTCTGAATGATGGTATGCACGGTAGCCTGCATATTGGCCATTAATAAAGCAGCGGGGATTCCTTTGCCTGCTACATCAGCCAGAATGATACACAGAGAATTTGGTTTCAGGAAGAAATCGTAATAGTCTCCACCGACTAATTTGGAAGGATGATGATAGGCAAAAAATTCATAATTGTCCACGGCCGGGAGCGCCGAAGGAATGAGCATTTTTTGAATTTCACCTGCTAATTCCATCTCATTCTCCAGCTTTTTCCTCTCCAGCGCTTCCTGGTAGAGTTGGGCATTTTGAATCGCCAGAGAAATATAATCAGCAAATACCGAGGCGAATTGCTGATCCTTCCTGGTAAAATATCCCGATTTCTTATTTAAAATTTGCAGGACGGCGATCACTTTTTTCATTTTATCGCGCACCGGCACACATAAAATGGATTTGGTTCGATAGCCGCTCTTCCTGTCCACTTCTGGATTAAAGCGCGGATCTTTATAGGCATCAGCAATATTGATGCTCTTGCCGGTTTTGGCCACATAACCAGAAATCCCTTTACCAATAGGTTGGCGAATTTCTAATTTTTTATCCCCCTGCGCAATTTTTGACCAAATGTGTTGAGTCTTTTCATCGACAATGTAGAGCGTACCGCGATCGGCCTCCAGATTAGCGGTAATCTCGCGCATGATGACGGTCAGCAGCTCATCCAGATCGAGGGTTGAATTAATCAACTTCACCGATTCTAACAGTGTATATAATTGCGATTCAGTAAGAACTTTTTTCAAGGCATTAACTCGTTTTTTTTATAAAAAATTTGCAAAATATAAGAATATTACCTGGCCAAGGAAACAAAGACTTAATACTTTGAGTAAATTTTTTCACTAAAAATGGACATCTATCTTAAATTGTATTGATTTTATTAAAGTTAAATGGAAAAAGATTATTGAACTGCTTGATTTCTGAAGCAAGAAAAACCTATATTAAGTATTTTTAAATTGGGGCTGAAGTGAAAGTTCGACCGATTTTAAAGAAAATGCTCAGAGTGGTATTGACCAGTGCCTTATATGTACTGTTCTTTTCCCTGCTGGATAGTTTTTTCTCTTACGTTTTTTCTCTTCACCTGCCTTTACTCAGCTTGTTTATCACTCTGGTTATTGTCCTGTTTTACCATGAACAAATCACTTCAGTTGTTCGCTATATAATTGACAAAAGTCTATACAAAAAATTTTATAAAGTTAATCAGGCTTTAAATGAATTTAATCTTGAATTAAATACAACTCTCGATCTTAAATTAATCATTGAAAAATTTTCGAAGTTTTTGAAATCTACTTTTCAGGAACATGGTTGGGCTTTCTATTATCGCTGGGGAGAAGATTACGAGCTTTTCGCTCATAATGTCCCGAACCAGGACCAACTCCCAAAACTCATCACATTGCCTTCCGCCAATATACTGGATCGGCTTTTCAAAAAGCAGATGGATTTTTATCATCTTCATAAAATTCTTGATAAAAACGAACTTTTTCAGGAACAACTGAAACCATTCGAGGCCTTTGACTTTTACTATTTTCTTCCTTTACGAAGCTACAAGGGGTATAATGGATTCTTGCTTTTTGACCGCAAATTCGGTTACTACTTGCTATTCGCCAGTTTAGAAAGATTCCTGCTGCGTATTTTTAAAAAGACCGCTGATATTTTTGAAAATAATTTACTTTACTCCGAAGTTGAGCGGAAATCACTGCAAAATTTTTTATTGGTGGAGATTGGAAAGAAAATTTCTTCCAGTCTGGATCTGAATGAAGTGCTGGAAACGATCATTGATTCTGTGAAGCTATTAGTGGAATACGATGCGGGGGGAATTTTTCTCATCGATCAAAAAGATCTGGTTCTGCGCAAGATGGTCACCCGCGGCTACGATCGGAATTTACTCAACAAATTATTTATTAAAATTGATCGGGGAATTGCCGGCTGGGTAGTAAAACATAAAGTACCTCGTATCATCAATGATGTCAATAGTACTCCAGAATATTTCAAAGTTCGTGATACCACTCAATCTCAATTGACTGTTCCCCTCATGAATGGCGATTTAATCCACGGAGTGATGGCGCTGGAAAGTGACCGACTGAATCATTTTACTCCCATGGATCAGGAATTACTGATGACCTTCGCCAGTCAGGCCGTCATTGCTATTGAAAATGCTCAGCTCTTCGAGGCCTCCACTCAGATGAAACAGCTGGAAAGCGAACTGATTGTGGCTTCAAAGGTGCAAAAGGCGTTATTACCCGACCGCCCGCCTGACTTCCCCGGTCTCAAAATCAGTTTTATGAATATTCCTTCACGGATTGTGGGTGGGGACTTCTATGATGTTTTTAAAGTCGGAGAAAACAAATTAGCCATCGCCATCGGTGATGTATCAGGTAAAGGTGCTCCAGCTTCTATCCTGATGGCCATGTTATATGCCGGTTTTCGCAGCTTGTTAAAAGAATTTTATCCGGTGGTCGAGATCGTAGCCCGCCTGAATAATTTGCTGGTTGATACGACTTCGGAAGGATATTATTGTACTTTTTTCTTTGGAATGTACCATTATCCTAGCTCCGAATTCGTTTATACCAATGCCGGTCATAATCCACCACTCCTTTTCCGCAAAGATGGTTCGGTGGAGCGATTAACCACCGGCGGAGTCGTCCTGGGATTCCTGAAAGACCAGGAATACCGACAAGAAAATATTTTTCTCACTTCCGGAGACTATCTATTGTTATTCACCGATGGTGTAACCGAAGCAAAGAATAGTGAGGGTGAAGAATTCGGGGAAGAGGGCCTTATTCGATTCTTCAAGAAAAATAAAAATAAAAAACCTCAAGAATTGCGTTCTCTCTTGTATGAAGAAATAAAAAAATTCAGTTCGATGGAAGAATTCATTGACGATGCTACCTTTGCAATCATATATATTGAATAATTTTTGACATGAGTGTCAAAAAGAGAGATTCATCGTTAAAGAAGCTGGTCAAATAATTGCTGGCGGACGGAAAAGGAATAAAAAGATTGATAGCAAAAATTAAGCGGCGCTGGACGCTTTTAAATCTTTTCGATAAAGGCCTGGTTATCTTCTGGAGCATTCTTTCTATTTATATTTTTTTATTCCACCATAAATTGTCCTTTGGATTCGTAAAAATAAGTGTTCATCTGCTACTGATCGGTATGATATTTTTCATCGTGCCCTGGATGAATCAACAACCTTCACGATTGTGGCATTTTCTGCGATATTGGTATATCGTGATGGGATTACCCTTTTTCTATTGGGACATCGGCAGTGTCATTCACGGCATTTACCCTCATTTATTTGACCATGTCATTCTAAAATTTGAGATGTGGCTATTTGGAACTTTACCCAACGTCTGGCTGCAGCAATTTGTTCGGCCCCTGCTTACTGAAATTATGC
>CAYMXZ010000224.1:0-1427 GCA_964394475.1 uncultured Caldithrix sp.
AGAATTTTCTGAGCCAGAGTAGTCGCTGCCGAAATGCCTGTGGCGTATTGATACACATAAAAATTGTAATAAAAGTGTGGTATACGACACCAGTTAATGTCGTAGAGGGAATTCATTTCGAAATCTGGCCCGTAATATCGAGTGTATAATTTCCGGGTTGTCTGGTTCAGGAATTCGGCGGTTAAGGCCTCACCGGATTCATATTTTGTGTGAATTTCTTTTTCGAATTCGGCAAAAATGGTCTGGATATAAAGCGTGCCGCGAAGTTGATCGATATATTCATTTAAGAGATAAAGCTTCTTCTGCTGATCGAAAGTGTTTTTGAGTAAATAGTCCATTAAAAGTGCTTCATTTAAGGTGGAAGCGACTTCCGCTACAAAGATGGTATAATCACTATAAATGTAAGGCTGGGTATTGAGGCTAAAATAGGAATGGAGGGAATGGCCCATTTCGTGCGCCACTGTAAAGACATCATTTAAGAGTCCTTGATAATTCAATAGCATGAAAGGGTGGGATACCCCATAAGTGGCCGCCGAGTAGGCGCCGGACCGCTTACCCTGGTTTTCAAAGACATCAAACCAACCAGAAGTAAAGCCCTTCTTGACGAGGTCAAGATAGTTTTCTCCTAAGGGCTGGAGAGCCTGCTGGATGAGTTCGATTCCTTCTTCATAAGAAACTTCCCAGCGATAGTCCTTTACTAACGGCACAAATAAGTCCCATGGTTGCACTTTCTCCACTCCTAGCCTTTCTTTGCGGAATTGAATATAATTGTGCAGAGGTGTCAGATTGTTATTGACGGTATTCAGCAAATTATCATAGACTGTCAGGGGAATGTTGTCCTGATCGAGAGCGTTCTGCAGAGCGGTGGGATATTTGCGTGCTCTGGCGTAGAAGACGTTTCTTTTTACCGCGCCAGCCAGACTGGCCGATAGGGTGTTTGTCCAATTCTGGTAAGTTTTATACATGGCGGTGAAGGCCTCTTCTCTCACCGCTCGGTTGGGGGATTTACTGAATAGCATGTAATTCCCTTTGGTCAATTCAATTTCCTGGCCTTTTTCGTCAGAAATCCTGGGGAATTTGATATCGGCGTTATTGAACATGGAAAATATTTGATAAGGTGATCGGCTGAGGTCGCCGGCTAATGCCAGCAATTCTTCTTCCGCCGGGGATAAGATATGTGCTTTGCTGCGGAATAAATTTTCCAGATAATGGCGATATTGATTTAATTCCCGATCCATCTGCAGAAAATTTTCAATTTTTTCATAAGGAATGGCCAGTATTTCCGGTTCAATGAAAGATTTTTTCTGATTGAATTGCACGGCCAGTGTAGAAATTTGATCACGGTAAGCCTGGTATTTGGCTACCCGGGTATCCTGATCAAATTTCAGGTTTGCATAAAGCGACAGTTTGTCATGTAAAATATTTAG
>CAYMXZ010000224.1:1527-5769 GCA_964394475.1 uncultured Caldithrix sp.
GAATAAAAGGATAAAATGTTGAAAAAATCAACGATTATTTTTTCAACAAGAAGTTGAAAAATTTCAATTTAAAAAGAAAATAATTTTAAAAATCAATTAAATTAAAAGAACTTTTTCTTCTCCACAATAGAAAAAATATTTTACAATTGAATTTTTTATAATTTTTTTTTATCTTATAACGTTTTGTTTAAAATGAACTTTTGAAAAATATTTTAACGAGGTAGTACCTATGTCTTATCATAAATGTGCTGAAGAAGGATGTCCGTTTAAACCTATTTCCTTTACACATTATTGTTGGCAGCATATACCAGATAAAGATTCTTTCTTAAAAAAATTGCGCAGTAATATTGAAAATTCGGTGGCACCGGTCACACTGGATAAGATTGTCTTAGAAGGGGCGGATCTTTCGGGCCTGGACATGCGCAGTGCGTCTTTAATGGGTGCCATGTTGTTAAATGTGGATTTTACCAATTCGAATTTAACCAATATTAATATAAAAAGAAGTTATCTTCAGAATGCGATTTTCAAAAACACCAAACTTATCCAGGCCACATTGAGTGGTACCATTATTCTGGATTCTTCCTTTGTTGATGTGGATATGTCACTGGTAGAAGGTAATCTGCTCAAAACCAAAAATTGCACTTTTGATAATCTTTATATTAAATCGGCTGATTTAAAGAATACTTTTTGGAAAGAAAATCAATATAAAGCGGTGCAGATCGCCGATAGCAATTTCATGATGAGCTTTTTTGATGAAATCCGGGTGGTAAAAAGCAAGCTGGATAATGCGCTGTTTTCTGGAAGCCAGTTCTATAATTGTGAATTCACAAATAACGAGTTGGTTGAAGTCAATTATATTGGTTGTTTGATTGATAAAAATTATTATAAAGATTCACTCCTGCAGAATTGCCGGTTTGCGACCGCCATCATTAATAATTCTCACTACCAGAACTGCAAAATTCAAAAACCAATTATGCGAGAGACGCAGATCATCAGTAGTAAATTTACCAAATGTGATATCACAACGCCGGTTCTGCAAAGGGCTATTCTCATTCAAACCGATCTGAATCCCAAGAAATTGGTAAACGCCAATACTGAGGGTTTGGTGGTAATGTAAATAAAATAAACGAAGTGTTCGGTATAAGATAGGCTACCTACGGCAGGTAGCCTATCTCTTTTTTATCCCTTCGACAATTTTCATTGATAGGCGGATGGCAAATTGTGTTGATAAAAGCAAGAATTGGGTGTCGATAAATTGATTTACGTTTTCGTTTCAAATAGATAAAATATTCCGATGAGTACTAAAGCCAATCCAGCTATTCCGGTTAAGCCAAAATAGGGAACCACAAATACCGAAGTTACGGCGGCGGCAATAACACCACCCACTAAATCGATTCCATAGGTAATTCCAGCGGAGCTCTCTGGTTTACCATTATAATATTTTTGTGTGGTTTTAGCAAAGAAAAAACCTGATAGTATTCCAGTTGAAAATATAAAAAGAGGAATTAAAATCCACTGGTACAGGAATGCTAATGATCGTGATAACTCATGCGGACGATGATAGTTGATGGCACAAACAATGATTATTAATAATAGAAAGAAGAAAGCACTGTATAATTGGCGAAAGCTAATTTTTTGGAATCTGGTGCCGAGAGCTCCCCGGCCCCCCGCCGCTAATCCCAGCATAAATAGTCCAAATAATAAAGCCATGGCTGAATAAAGGTCACCAAAAATGATCTGGTACCATAATAAAATTGCTATTTCGATGAACAGGGCATATCCTCCCACAAATCCTAAATTAAAAAGTATCCGGGAAACCAGAGATTTTCTCAGCATCACTTTTAATAGTATTAGTGTCATCAGGCTGATAAATAGAATCAGACATCGATGCTTATAAAGAAAATTATAAACAGACAGCACATTTTTATCTCCTAAACCGCCCCATACCTGAAAATGATAAAAATAGCCCTTCAGGTTGAAGTCCTCATTAATTTCCGAATGATGATATCTCTCTAATTGCTGTCGATAATTTTGTATTCTTTCTGGTGAAGTGCGGTATTGGCCGTAAATTGGCGTCAGGTAGTGCGGTACAATGCCATAATTTTCCAGTTTGGCAGACCATTCATTCCAGTTTATTTGATATTCATTTCGGCTCAACAAAAAATGATTATCATCTCCGGGAATAATGAAATAGTACGAGAATACTTTCTTTAATGTGTTGATCTGTAAATTGAGGTATTTCCCCAGAGGAGGATTAAGGTAATTTTCAGATGATTTAAGGGTAAAATAATATATACCCCGTGGCTCCAGATGGTGAAAAATCATATGGTAAAATTCTCTGGTGTAATAGCGATTTTGATAAAGGGTATAGGGTTCGGCTTCATTAAGACAAATCACGGAGAAAACTTGCTTTGTTCTGCTGAGGTAAACCCGTGGATCCTCGCAGAGGTAGGTGATTGATAGTCGTGGGTTTAGATCGAGCTCACTCATGCGCTGTTGCTGGAATTGCAAAAGAAAGAGATCTTTTTGCAAATAAATGATTTCTTTGAGACTGGTAATTTTTTGGAGATAAGGCAAATATTCGGAGAGATGTCCCCCGATTAACAAGATACTTTCCGGATGTGGGTGGCTTAACAGCGGGGGCAGGAGCTGGAATTCAGCCGATGCTGGATCAGGCCAGGTAAAGGTGGGAAGTCCCTGCTGCAGAAGGATGCGCTGTTCTTCGAGCTCAATGATTTTAATATTGCCATACGGAGTATCTTTTTCTGCTTCCAGGCGATAAGGGGCCAGGGTATGAGAATACACGAATGTATACACATTAGATATATTTACCAAAAGGAAAGCGATTACGATTAGATATATAGCGAATCCTATTTTAAGAATAGATGGTGAATTTCGAATCACGCTGTTTAAAAAAAGAATGCTGTAGAACAGCAGTAAACAAATTAACAAAATTGGTAAATTCAACAGCCAATGGAAAAGTATGAAATTCATCATCAGGGCCGCCATTACCGATCCCAGGCTCTCCCAGATATAGATAGTTGTAATGGGTGCAGAATGATGGTCGGTGCTTAATACGGCATAGTGGCGACTGAAATAGGGGAATAATGCACCGCACAGGGTCGCCGCCGGCCAGACCGCTAAAACGATAATCAACAGAGTTTTTAAAAAACTTTGTGGGACCAGCGGTAGGAATCCAAAAATTTTTGCGGAGAACAGGATGAAGAAATAGTTGAAGATGATTATCGGAAAAGCAGTAGCAACTGGAAAATATTGCCAGAGGTGGTGATGTTCAATTCGGGAAAACAGCAAAGAACCGCTGGCAGTGCCGGTGAGCCAGACGGCCAGAATCAAACCAATAATTAATTCATTTCCCTTGTAAATTTCCAGCAGGGAGCGCATAAAAATAATTTGAACGCCCAGAGCCAGAAATCCCAATCCGAGGGCAGTTAATCTTGGCCAAATTTCTTTATTTTTCAGCATAGTGTAAAATAGATGATCTTTTTAAAAAGTGAAAGAATAATTTTACCCTGCTGTCGATGAAAGATAAAATGAAACAACGAACAAAATCATACTCAATAAGCGTAGAAGAATATCATTATACAAATACTCTGAGGGGAATATACGTTGGTAAAAAGTAAAGGTAAAATAGTTGTCTCAATCAGTGGGTAATCAGATAACCAGTATGTAATTAAATCAAGGAAAGGAACTCGCCAGGGCCGGGGTTTTGAGATCTCATCCAGAATTTTTACTAAAAAATTTTAGAAGAACAGAACTATTTTAAAACGAATCCCAATTTTGTATGATTTTTCTTGCAAATCTTTTTTTACTATTCTATATTCTTATCAGTGAACAAAAGCCAGTCGTGCAGGAGGCCGAAAGACACTCATATTGATACTATTCTTCTTTTCTTAACCTATATTACGACTATAGTATTCACATCTTTATAAACAGGAAAGAGCAGGTGTGAGAATTATATTTGTATCTCAAAAATATAAGCACCAGAATCGTATCTCTTCACTGATTTTTTTCAATAATCACTCAACGGTGTATTCTGTAAAATGCACACACATGTTCCAGATAATTCCTTTTATTCCTCCTTGATCTGGCCATCGGATCGGAGATATTTAAATCACATTTAATCTATTAATTAATTCTAAGGAGAGGTTTATGAAAAAGGTACTGATGATTTTTATCTCGCTGTTCATTATGTTCTCTTTTACAATCGTCATGGCCCAGGAT
>CAYMXZ010000225.1:0-5692 GCA_964394475.1 uncultured Caldithrix sp.
TCTATCCATGAAAAGTAGATTCGAATATTCTATTTTTCGGAGGGGACTCAATTTTTTAACTTTTAGAAGCCGGTTTTTACGACTTCGCCGCGGAGAACATGGGGAGTGGCATCAGTGATAAGAACATCCACAAAATCTCCTCTTTTCAGATGTCCTTTCGGTAAAATAACAATCTTATTTCCATCATTGCGACCCTGCACCTGCTGGGAAGACTTTTTCGTCGATTCCTCTTCAATCAGCACTTTATGGATTTCTCCCAGATGAGCTTGATTCTTTTTCAGGGAGATGGAATTCTGCAGTTGGTTAAGCGACATGATGCGTTCTGTTTTTTTATCTTCACTCACATCATCCTTAAATCGTCGGGCGGCAATAGTACCCTTACGTTCCGAATACTTAAAGATAAAAGCGGAGTCAAATTGTACCTGTTCCATCAGCCGATAGGTATCCATAAACTCCTGGTCCGTCTCACCGGGGAAACCGACGATGATGTCGGTGGTGAGCACCATAGCCGGATAGTGGTCGCGAATTTCATTTACCAGCGCCACATATTCTTCTCTGGTATAGGTGCGATTCATTAACTCCAGAATCCGGTTATTACCGGCCTGCAGGGGAAGATGAATATGCTTGCATACTCTGGGATTTTCCGCCACCACATGCAACAGCTGATGAGGAAAATCTTTGGGATGGGGAGAAGTAAAGCGAATTCTTTCAATCCCATCCACCTCGCTCACTTTTTCTAAAAGATAGGCGAAATCTTTACCGCGATAATGATAGGAGTTCACATTTTGTCCAAGCAGGGTAACCTGCCGAAAACCTTCTTTTACCAGCTGTTTCACTTCTTCCAGGATATTTTTTGGTGAGCGGCTTCGTTCCCGACCGCGGGTGTAGGGAACCACACAAAACGTGCAAAAATTATTGCAGCCGCGCATGACCGCGATCCAGGCATTCACCCCGCCCTGGCGATGAGGATACACATCCGCATACACTTCAAACTCAGATAGTGTCACATCATATGCTTTTTGACCGGTGGTCTGCACCTGCTGCAGAATCTGAGGTAATCGTTTATAGCTATCGGGACCAATCACGAAATCGATATTAAAATTCCTATTCTCCAATAAATTCTGGCGGAAATTACTGGCCATACATCCCAGAACTCCGATAAGCATGGGTTTACCATTGCGTAACCGGCGCAGGGTATGGAGACGATTGTATACTTTACGATTAGCGGTATCCCGTACCGAGCAGGTATTCAGCATCACAATATCGGCGTCTGATTCATGATCCACCAGCTGATAATTTTCCTTTAATAACACGGCCCGCACCAGCTCGGTGTCATACTCATTCATTTGACAACCATAGGTTTCTATGTAAACTTTTTTCATTGGCATCTTTATTTTTTTACCTGTCTATATATTCGTAACTCCTACGGAATTCAAATCTTACCACTTCTCGCAAGGAGTAATACATGGTTCATTTTGATACCAGACTCATCTCTGTCAGAAATCGATTTCTATATTTTTATTATTTTTAATAGTCGTCTTTAATCTAAAATTTCTCTTAAACTAAACAGTCTTGTCCAGACATGCACTTTCTTTATCTTACTTCACCCACCATAACTTTTTTATTTACCTCCTTAAATTCCACCCATCTGATTTGATTACGCAAATCCTCTGCCGCTTTCACTTTTACCCGCACATAAGTATCCGTTAAACCACTCCACCACCCGGCTTTTTGTTGTTCAAATAAGACCGATTGTACAGATCCAATTTGTCTTTCCAGATAATGCTCACGCTTCCGGTTGCTCAATTCCCGCAAAACCTGACTTCGTCTCTCGATGACTTCTCTGGGAACCTTTGGCTCCATTTTTCGACTCCTGGCCACCGGCCTGTCTGAATAACTAAAAACATGAAAATAACCAAATGGTAAATCAGATAGCAGACGATAGGTCATTTCAAAATCCTCTTCAGTTTCTCCGGGAAATCCCACAATCACATCCGTACCCAAACAGACCCCTGGTACTCTTTGATGAACGTTCCATATAAAACTGGTATATTCGCTGACCGAATATTTTCGCCGCATGGCTTTTAGTACCAGATCACTTCCGCTCTGCAAAGGAATGTGCAGATGTCGGCACAGCTTCGAACCCTGGGACATCCGTTCGATGATCTCCATGGAAATAGTAGAGGGTTCGATGGAGGAAATTCGTATCCGGGCGATGCCGTCGATTTTCTCCAGAGCGTCGATCACATCCAGCAGTGATTTTTCCTGATAGGAATAAAGGCCGATATTTATACCGGTCAGCACGACTTCACGATGTCCCGCCACAGCCAGCTGTTCGGCTTCCTGCAGAATATCGGCAAATATTCGACTGCGCGCCCGTCCGCGGACGTAGGGAATCACGCAGAAAGAGCAGAAAAAGTCGCATCCGTCCTGAATCTTCAGATTCGCCCGGGTATGCTGACGATCAATCCCGGCAGCCGGATTGATAAAGTTCTGCCGCTGAATAACGGGAGTCAATACCTGCGGTCGAAGATCGGTATAACTTTCTCGCAGGATACGGGCAAATTCCATTTTCTGTGAGTTCCCGATGACCCACTGCACATTCGGCATATCCAGCAATGCCTCCCGCTCCAATTGCGCCTGGCATCCCACTAAAGCGATTCGAGAATCCGGTTGTTGGCGCACGATTTTATGAATCAACTTCCTGGTATCTATTTCACTATTTTCCGTCACCGTGCAGGTATTGATCACAATAACATCGGCCGGGCTGTGAACATCAACCACCTGATAGCCCTGCTCTTTAAAGCTTTGCTGCAAAATGGCTGTTTCGGCTTGATTTAACCGGCAACCAATGGTGTAAAACGATACCCGCGTATTCATCTTCTCTACACTCTTTTCTAAAGCGCAAAATATAAACAGACTCAACGGTTAATCCAAATATCAATATTCAGATTGGACGGGTTTCTGGGGCAGTAAAAATACACAAATAGAATAACGACCAATTACCTTTTACGCTGATAGGTACCCATCCACTGGGCTTCTGCTAAAATATGACCTTCCATAGCCGCTAATAACTGCTTTTTGTCCATTCCCTCTTTGGTAATCGGGATATCCAGCGCATACAATTTGAAAAAGTAGCGATGCGGAGCTCCGGGCGGCGGACATGGTCCTCCATAACCCAGGCGATTCCAACTATTAATACCCTGAATAGCTCCCTGCCATTCGCCACTCAGGACTTTCTGTTTTTTATCCACGTTTTCCGGCAGTCGAGAGAGAGTAGCGGGAATATTATAAATTACCCAGTGCACCCACACCCCTACCGGCGCATCCGGATCATCGCAAATCAGTGCAAAGGATTTGGTATTGGGGGGAGGATCTTTCCATTCCAGAGCCGGCGAATGATCCACTCCATCACAGGTAAACTGGACTGGAATCTTTTCACCATTTTTAAATGATGGAGATTGCAATGTAAAACTCATCACTTCCTCCTTCGTTGGTTTTTTCGTTTCTTCCTGAGCATAAATCAGATATCCTTCAACCATGAGGAATATCAACAAAAATGGTAAACTTTTACGGAGATTCATTTATCCCTCACAATGCTAATTATGATCATAAAAATAAAAAGGCAGGAGCGAAAAGTCAAATTTTTATCGGAAGGAAAAAGAACGGTGATGGTATTCTTTTAAATACAACACCGATTCGCAAACTGTCCAATTCTTCGTTTCACTATGATACGGATGGTAAATAAAGCTGAAGGAAAATTTTCATTCTCCTGGTCTGGATGAGCCAGGCAAATTAAAAATGTATTTCTGGAAAAAATTTTTACTTCCATAAAAAATTTATGTATCTTTGGTCGCACTTTTTTTGAGATAAGTTTGGTACTGGAATATATGAACAATAAAAAAGAATACATAAATATCCGGGGTGCCCGGGAGCATAATTTAAAAAATATCGATCTAAAAATTCCTCGCGACAAATTTGTGGTCATTACTGGTTTATCCGGTTCTGGAAAATCCAGTCTGGCTTTTGATACCATCTATGCCGAGGGGCAGAGACGCTATGTGGAAAGTTTGAGCGCTTATGCCCGCCAGTTTTTAGGGTTGATGGAAAAACCGGACGTGGATTATATTGATGGCCTTTCCCCGGCGATTTCCATCGAGCAGAGAACCACCCAAAAAAATCCGCGCTCAACGGTAGCCACCGTCACAGAAATCTATGATTATCTGCGACTGCTCTATGCTCGTATCGGACACCCTCATTGCTATAACTGCGGAAAACCTATTCGGAAGCAAACTCCTCAGCAAATTGTCGATAAAGTGCTGGAATTTCCGGAGGGAACGCGGGTTCAGATTCTGGCGCCGGTCGTCCGCGGGCGAAAGGGAGAGTACAAAGATCTGCTGGAGGAAATTAAGAGAGAAGGTTTCATTCGGGTGCGAGTAGATGGCCAACTGACCGATCTGGAGCAGGAAATCAAATTAAAAAAGACCATCATGCATAATATTGAAGTCGTTGTGGACCGATTGAAAATTCGCCCCGATATTCGGCAACGGCTATCAGAATCGGTTGAAATTTCTCTGAAGATGGGCAGCGGTTTAGTGATCATCGAAAATGTGGATCAGAACACCGAACAGTTGTTCAGTGAACAATTCGCCTGCCTGGACTGCGGCATTAGTTATGAAGAAATTGAACCGCGCATGTTTTCTTTCAACAGCCCGTACGGGGCATGCCCGGAATGCGACGGGCTGGGGACAAAATTAGAAATCGATCCTCGGCTGCTGATTCCCAATCCCAATCTTTCCATTGAAGCCGGGGCCATAGCGCCGGTGGGAGAAAAACGCGGCAGCTGGTATTTTGAAATGATTGAAGCGCTGGCCAAACAATATAGATTCAGCCTCTCGGTGCCGTGGCGAGAGTTGCCAGCAAAAATACAGAACTTGATTTTGTATGGCACCACAGACAAGGTAAAATTCATTTTCCAGCGGGAAGATTCCCATTATGAATTCAATTCCCGCTATGAGGGCATAATTAACAATCTCTACCGGCGCTATCGCGAAACCTCATCGCAGGCCATACGGGATTGGATTGAGGAATTCATGAACCAGATTCCCTGTCCGTTGTGCCAGGGAACTCGCCTCAAAAAGGAAACGCTGGGAGTGAAAATCAACCAATTAAATATCGCGGAAGTGACCTTCCTCAATATTAAAGAGGCTTTACAGTTTTTCAATCAGCTCAAATTATCCCAACGGGAAGCGATCATTGCTCATCAAATCCTGAAGGAGATTCTGGCTCGATTGCAATTTCTCAAGGATGTGGGTCTGGAATATCTTACCCTGTCCCGCGCCACCGGGTCACTTTCTGGCGGAGAAGCTCAGCGCATTCGACTCGCTACCCAGATCGGATCGCAACTGGTGGGAGTGCTGTATATTTTAGACGAGCCTTCCATTGGTTTGCATCAACGCGACAACCGTCGCTTGATTGATACTTTGTTACGTCTGCGAGATCTGGGAAATACCGTTCTGGTGGTAGAGCATGATCGGGAAACCATTGAGCATGCTGACTACGTGATCGACCTGGGGCCGGGAGCTGGCAAACACGGCGGAGAAGTTGTTGCCGTGGGCACCCCACAGGAAATAGAAAAAAATCCTCGCAGTATAACCGTCCAATATCTGAGTTACGAGCGTTACATTCCCAT
>CAYMXZ010000226.1:0-5687 GCA_964394475.1 uncultured Caldithrix sp.
CGGCACTGCCTTTGGTGGAGAAAGAAAGCATGGCAATTTTGGGTTCATTGCCTACTAATCGTCGATGGGTATTAGCGGCACTGATGGCGATACTGGCCAGTTGTTCGGGATCGGGATCGGGAATTACCGCACAATCTGCAAAGGTGAGAATTTCTCCCTTTGGTAACACCATCAAAAAACAGCTTGATACGACTTTAACATTAGGCATCATGCCGATGATCTGAATAGCGGCGCGCAGCACATCACCTGTGGTATTAATGGAACCGGCTACCGCTCCAGCCGCCTTACCTTCACGAACCAGCATCGCTCCGAAATATAATGGATTGAGCATGGTTTCACTGGCTTTTTCGGGAGTCATTCCTTTATGTTTTCGAAGTTCATAATAGGTCTGGTTGAACTTTTTTATATCTGGATATTGGGCCGGATGTAAAATAGTAATTCCTTTCAATGAAAGGTTCTTTTTCTCTGCAATTTTTTCAATTTCGGCTGGATGGCCAATAAGAATTGGTTGAGCTATTTTTTCGTCTCTCATTTTGACGGCGGCCTGAATGACTCTTTCCTCATGGCCTTCCGGCAAGGCAATTGGTTTCAGGTTTTTTTTCGCTTGAGTTTTAATCTGTTCAATAAGATTCATTTTTCATTCCTTTTTTATTTAGTATTCACATATAAGGGCTTAATTTAATAAAAATAGGAATGCTTTCAATATTTTTATTTTTTCGTTCAGGAATGAAAATATCGAAAGGTTTTAGAAGCACAATGTTGAGTAATTACGATGTGAAAAGTTTTGCCAGCAGGGCTTTTCCAACTACCGGGGGCACAAAATTGGAAACATCTCCTCCTAAACGGGCGACTTCTTTTACAATAGTGGAATTGAGATAGGTATATTTTTCATGTGGCATCATAAAAACGGTGGAAATCTCATCTGCCAGCCGGCGATTCATTAAAGCCATTTGCAGTTCATACTCAAAATCAGACACGGCTCGCAATCCGCGGATAATAGCCGTAGCTTTTTTCTCACGGGCAAAATTTACCAGCAATCCGTCGAAACCCTCAATCCGTATTCGCTCCCGGTCCTGATGATCATTGAGAACCTGCTCAATAAGTGTTTTTCTCTCTTCCAATGAGAATAGTGGACTTTTAGCGGGATTTATGGCCACGGTGATGATAATCTCATCGAATAGTTTAAGGGCGCGATTTAATACGTCTAAATGACCGAAAGTAATCGGGTCGAATGTTCCAGGGTAAATTGCTCTTTTCATCCCATTCCCTTTCGACCAAAAAAAGTGATCAGACTGCGGTCAAATTTCTTCTGTCGCAGTACTTCATAAATATTGGTTTCCCACTCAATCTCATGAGTTCGTTCACTCTCCAGAACAAAAATTCCATAAGCGGAAAGATTTTCCGGTAGGAAAGTTAAAGGGAGCAATTCGATATAATGATTCCAGCTGAAGGGTGGATCAGCAAAAATCAGATCAAAGGGTTGTTTATTCTGGCGCAGAAAGGTTAGCGCATTCTTTTGAACAACTTGAATATTTTTATGAATATTAATGCGAGTTAAATTTTTCTGAAGCACTTTAACGGATTGGTAGGAAATATCAACAAAAGTAACTTCGGAGGCCCCACGACTTAAAGATTCCAAACCCAGACTTCCGGTACCGGAAAAAAGATCTAATACGCGGGTGTCCCGCACAAAATCGGCTAAAACATCAAAAATGTATTCCTTTATTCGATCCGTGGTAGGTCTGATGGAATGATCTTTGGCGGCATAGATGTGCCTGCCTTTATATTTCCCGGCAATAATCCGCATGAGAAAATTATTTTAAGTTTATTTGTGAAACATTTATGCGAACAGATAATTGCTGATCAGAAAAAGTTACCATATTGGTTGGGTTTAATGACAGTTTAACAAGACGAATCGCCAAATTACCTGAAAGCATTTCGCTTAAAAAGTTAAGCAGATTGTCTTTACTTCCATTGACATTAAGATAATAGGGAATTTCTGAAAAGGTAAGAGTATCCCTTCTTTTTCCTGACTGTATTTTTTCTATGTGAATTTTGTGTTTTTTTGCTAAAGCCTGAATTTCATCTGAGAGATTAGCAGGTGTAACGGTACTTCCGCTAACCGATACAGAAGCCGATGATACCTGACTGATGCTGGTGCTGGTTTTTAAATCGGCGAAATACATGGAAGCATTATTAATGACCCGCTTTCGTGAGGAAAGGGTCTTCAGATTGAATCCTCTGATTTCTTTGTTTAAATCGTTCTTGAATTGAGTAATTTTACCTTCAGAATCGGATACCAGGGTCAAATTGATTTCAGAAGGCGTGAGCACCATCAGGGCATAACGGACAGTAGCAGGTTTTTTAGAGACTAATTGTTGTAAGCTGGTGTAAATCGATTGATTGATGGCTGCATTTTCCTGATAAACCGCCGGAATTGTCGAGGGTTTCTCTGCGGGAGTGGTTGGTTGTGGTTTTTTAACAGTCGCCGGCGCTTTTCCTCTTTTCAGAAAAGGGAGGTTGCTCAATCCATCTGTCAATTTATAAATTCCTCCCCCAACACCTCCTATTACGACTAAAACCAAAATGGCGATCAGGACTTTTTTGAAGATGCCGGAAGCAGGTCTTTCCCATTTTTCTTCCATTAAATCTAAAGGTTCCTGTTGGGTGCGGAACCGCATTTTTTTAGTGGGGGTTTCCTCGGGCTGTTCAATTATCTGGAATTCTTCTTCGGTTGGCAAGGGTTCTGCGACTGGTTCGCCTGGAGGGGCTGGAATATCGAGAGGGGTAAAAATTTTATCGGCCTCAGTGGCAGCCGGCTCGGCTGTTTTTTTTTCCGGTACAGGAGGGATTTTGGTCTCTTCCTTAATTTTTTCAGAGGATTTTATCGGAATGCTATTTTTTAAATTAATTTTGACCATTTCGTTTATTCTACTCGATTAGTGAAAAGCAAGAAATTGGTTCAATGTATTTATAAATTTCCTCCCCGGGAATCTGGGCATGATTGAAATCAATCTGATAATCAGTAGCGACTTCAAGATTGAATAGATTAATTGGAATATCAATTCGGCTCCTCATGAAATCCAGCCATTCGCTGCGAAAGAAATATCCGTAATTAAAAATTGTTTGAATGTCATAAAGGGACTGATCCAGCGCTCGCGGTTGTTGAATTTCAAAAAAAAGATTTGAAAATCCGTTCGCCAAATCAAATTCGTTGACGTTTTCAATAAGATCTAATTTCGAATTATAGGGATGGAAGTAATAATCGCGGAAATTGTGTTGATCAGTGATAATGGCTTCGATTCCCCGGCGGCGCCAACCCAGCAGTAAAGATTGACCACTGGAAGAAGGATGAATTAATCGAAAGAATTCTTCAATGGTAAAACAGCTGGGAGTGATAGTCTCCAACTCCAGCTGAGCCTTTTCAAATATACTTTCAAAAAATTCTAAAAGGTTTTTGCGAACGGCAATTGCCACAATATAACGGCTGGTATCTGAAAATCCTTCAAAAGATGGCAGAAAAATGCTATAATTTTGAGTGGACTCTTCCCAGGATTTTTCAAATTCATATAAAACAAAATCCTGCTGCATCTCTGCTGAAATGGATTCATCGATCATTATTTTTTTTATGATCGCAAAACGTCCCGGAAAAGTTAAGTTAATTTTTTTATTCTGCCATTTTTGAGCTTGGGCCAAATTTTTAATCAGATCGGAAAGCCGAGTGACGGATACTTTTTTCTGAACAGTCTGATGATTAATGAAAATAGGCAATGTTTCAAAAGCGACTCGTTGAATATTTATCGCTTTGTCATTTTTGCTAAATTCACTCCACAGCACTGAATCTTCTTCAAATGAAATACTAACAATATCTGTCACTCTAAAACCTCACTACTCTTTTTCCCAACTTTTTTCACCGGCCACTATATTTCCGTGATTCTCATGCTGCTGATTAAAAATGACATAAACGGATCTTTTTCTTCCTTCCAGAGCTTTCAGTAATGCTTTCTCCAAAGATTTCTCGCTTTTTCTCAGATTACTCACCTGGTTTGGACTGAAGGAAGCTTTTAAATCCTGTAATACTTTAAAAATCGGCTGAAATGGTTCGGTATTGGATTTTAATCGACTGCGAATATTTGCCGGAATTTTTGTTTCCGCAATCGATTGATCAAGGTCTTGCAGTTTTTGTTGATAGTAATTTATTTTGCTCTCCAGATCAGATATGTTTCCGCTTTCTATTCGACTGGCCAGGGTATCCATTGGATTTAAAATATTTTCAATAGCGGGCTTAAGTACAGACAATTTTTTTTCGGTTTGTATCACATGAGCAAAATCTTGAACTTTTTTTGCATAGGAATAGAAGAAAACGTTGTTTATTTCATCAAATTCTACCTGCAATTCTTTTATTTTTAAAAGTATATCCGTAAACCTCTTCAACTCTTCCCGATTGGTATTTAAAACCTGTTTGGTATTTTCAATAATGGTGGCGATTTCATTAATGTGCCCATACAGGGGCAGATCCTGTATCGGTGCAGCGTGGGCCTGGAATTCTTGCTGAATCTCTTCCAATAAATTTGGACATTCGACGGTAATTCGTCTATTCAACGTATCAATGATATAAGGTTTCTGAGCGTCGGGGCAAATGAAATTATTCATCGAGAGATTGACCAGAATCGAATCGGTTTCATTTAAACTCGTCAGACTATTATTCTTGGTCATTATAAAAAATTCAGGTGACAGGAATTTTTGATGCAATTCTTTCAAATTTTGCTTTTCGACTTCTAAATTTTCAAGATCCCTGGAAGCATCGGAATTGTTAAGCGATTGGATATTGGTATTTATCTGATCAATAAATTTTTTCAAACGGTCTGCCACACTTGACACTTTAACGATGTCAGTAGCACGCAGATCATTTATCAATTTAGTCAACTTGGCATGTTCTGCATTCCAGAATTGATTAAAATTTTGTTTTTCAATCCTGGAATAATACAAACCCAGCGAATCTGCCGAATTAATGCCTCTGAGCACTGCAATTTGGAGAGGATAATCGGTCACCGATTCTTTCAGCGATCGCAAGGAATCAACGAACAGTTTACACTGTGAGAAATTGGGGAAATCAACACTGTTATCCAGACTCATCATTTCTCTCAAAATTTCTTCGGCAGCGGTGGCGATATTTTCATATTTTCTGAAGTACCTTTCGTTTCCCACCAGATCCCCGGTGATTTCAAAAGCGGCCTGAGAGATTTTGGAGATGTTGTTAATACTGGGGACGTTTAAAATATTGTCCAGCACCTTCGTAAAACTTTGAGTGAGGGTTACCAAAACTTGCCGACGATTTATCCCGGAATCGTTTTGGACAAAGTATAGTAATTTGGGAAGTGAATCAGTATAAACGTTGTTTTTCTGATAAAAAAATCGTTCTGCTTCGTATAACGAATTCATATTATTGCGACAGGTTCTGCGCAATTGATCTTCTTCTTTCCAGATTCGATCGGGGATAAAAATCACCGCCAGTAACAGCAAGATCATTAGAACAATTAATATTTCAAGGATAATTGAGCCCTTTGAACCTTTAGCAGCCATCTTGCCTCCGAATGATTTACTTTTTATAAGTTATGTTTTTTATTAGATTTACACGGCTTTAATTTCAGGCATAATTGAAGAAAAGTTTAATAAAATATGCAGGA
>CAYMXZ010000227.1:0-5683 GCA_964394475.1 uncultured Caldithrix sp.
AGCGGTTCCAGTTATGAAATTGAATGATAAACTTATTGCCAAGCTGCTGATAATAAACGTTACTATTGAGATTATCGCCATTTAAATCATCCCATAGCGCTGCAATGATATTATCCGGATCAGTCGCATTGGGGATTTGGGTATTCGATAAACCCGATGATGTGTAAGAGGTGGTAAAAGTTAGCCAACCATTGGTACTGACCCGAACTTCATTATAGGATTGACCATAGAATTCAACATTGAATGGTAAAGATATTAGAGCCGTGGCATCATCCATACTGGTAAAGGTAAGAATCGACCCTGTCGATGAAATATCAACATAATTGGGGGTTGGACCACCCGGTTCATCACTGTCGATCCAGGTATACCCATAGAGATCCGGTCCCCCGGCTCCTTCGGTCTGCGGGGTTCCACGGCGCCAATCATCCTGGCCTTTGGCTAATTCCACATTGAATTCTTCGCGCAGGTAAGATCGATCAGGCGCTTGTTTCACAAGGTTCTCTTCCGAAAGATCTTCATCGCTCAAGGTAAAATAGAGAGGTCCGGTTCCAGAATTAATAATAGTCATTACCGAAGAATCTACCTGGTTAGGATTGAGGAGAAACACCAGCGAGTCTGGTGTAAACCCGACAATTGGTGGTTCATTGGCCAATAGACTTACCAGTATTATTTCCTGCGGATTGAAGGGATCATTTCCTGATACCACAATTTCAGTGGTATGGATACCGGCACTTAAACCGGCCGAATTTATTTCTACAGTCAAAACCACGTTGCTATTGGGATTCACCGTACCACTGGTCTGGGAAACCGAGAGCCAGCTAACGCCGGGATTTTCTGTAATGGTATAATTTAGCGGTCCGGGACCGGTTTGATTATTATAGATTCTCATTTGATGCTGGCTTACCGCGCCAATTAATAAAGTGTCAGAAATCGTTTCGGGAGTAACCACCATTACCGGGGGATAACCGCCAGCCATCCAGGTGGCAGAAACCTTGGAACTGGTGCTGTCCAGATAATCCTTGGCCCAGATTTCATAGGTATATTCTTGATATTGGGTGAGACCGGTATTGGTGTAGGTCTGCACCCCGCTATTCACTGAATCAATTACCGAACCATCCCGGGCGATGATAATCTGGAAATTAGTAAGAGGATTTCCATTCACGTAAGTACTGGGATCGGTCCAGGTTAGTAGCATACTGGTAGGAGTGGAAAGATCACTGAAAGCTGTAAAATTGCTGGGAGGTTGGGGATCGGTAGGGTCAGCCAGCGATAAATGGGCAGCATAAACATCGATAATACCCATTCCATATGTGTTATCCTCACCTGTGGCACCCAGGTCCACTGCCGTTTGATATAAGGCCATCTTCAGCTCATGACCGGTTAAAGTTGGATGAGCTTGTTTCAATAGCGCAATGGCACCCACCACATGCGGGCAGGCCATGGAAGTACCATCATAATAAGAGTAAGTATTATTAGGAGTAGAAGAACGGACATTCACGCCAGGCGCGCAGGCTTCTGGTTTAATATCGAGGGAAGGAACGCCAGTAGAACAGGCTGGAACAACGGGTCCGCGGCTGCTAAAACTGGCAATGGGATAACCAGCCGTGTTACCATTTACGGCACCGGTAGCCCAGAAATGCACAGGATCGATATTCACATTTTTCGGTTGGGTGATGGTTTGTGCTCCTGGTCCTGCATTCCCGGCTGAAAAAACGACGGCTATTCCGGCGGCTTCCACTGCTCCAATCACATTAATATAGGGATTATAGGCAGGATTACATTCAGTGGAGGCACTGATAGAGGGATCATACCAGGAATTTCCAATCGCTACTGGCATATCATCAATGGTAGCTGGATTTCCATCTGGATTCATTGCCCATTGGAAAGAAGCAATAGAAGCAGAGGTATGGGAACCCGCACAAAGCGAATTCGACGCAATCCACTGTGCACCTGGTGCTACTCCTACAGTATCATGGGTAGTAGGTGCCAGACCATTCATGGTTCCAATGGTATGAGTTCCATGACCATCACAGTCGTTTGGGAAAGAAGTACCAGCGACCGGGTCAAACCAGGCCGCAGAAGCCGGAACACCAGGCTGGGCACCACGCCATTTATAATTCAAAGCTACATGATTGCCATCCACGCCGGTATCGATATTCATGACAATGGTTCCGGCACCGGTATATCCATCCCGCCACATGGCCGGCGCATTGATGGCTGCAATTCCTGGTTCAATACCGTTGGGGCTCTCGATCGGAGCCGATTGTCGACTTACCGGACGATCCCAGTCTAATTCGGCATCCAGATCCAGGTAAGCCACATCACTGCGCTGGCTTAACTCCATCAGTACGGCTGGAATGGCTTCCACCAGCAGCATGTTTGCTACCCAGAATCGCTCAATATTTTTCACTTCAGACGATGAGCGACCATTTAAGGAACGGATCACTGCCGGCTGCGTTTCATCCGCCTTTCGTTGAAGCGCAGTGATCACGGTATAGGCTCGGTCCTGCAGATCAGCCTTCCTGGCATATAACTCCTGATCGAGGGCAAAAATATCCACCCGATCCTCCAACATCACTAACGCCCGCACCGGGGCATTATCCTCCAACGCACGATTCATGGCATCCATGAGTCGACTGGAGATTTTACTCTGAGCAAAAACATTACTGACACTCAGAGATAAAACAACAAAAAGCAATAACAACCTTTTCACGACTCCTCCTTGGTTAAATAATTTAGATGGAATTTATTTAGAGAGACCAAAATTCATCGACAGTATAATAAATAAATCAAATTGATGTTTTGTGATAAAAGCAACATTGAGATAATCCAATTTTTTCAAACCAAGATATAAATCTTTAAAATATTTTTGCAAGAAGAATCTTTAAATTATTCCAACAATAACGATGAAAAATACCGTTATAGCGTTTACCAAATCTCCTTATTACCGTCGGCCCTACTTTAGCAGAATCATTTTCATGGTTCGCTGGTAGTCTCCGGCGCTAAATCGATAAATGTAAATTCCACTGCTTACCAGATGACCCTGTTCATCTCTCCCATCCCATTGCACATTATAGCGTCCAGCGGGTATTTCACCTTCCTGCAGAGTAAGCACTTTTTGACCCAGAGTATTATAAATTTCCAGACTTACCTTCGAGGCTCGTGGAAGTTCATAATGAATCACCGTTGAAGGATTGAAGGGATTGGGATAATTTTGGTATATGGCATATTCGCGCGGCAATAGCTCCGATTCCTCCAGACGAACCAGTGGAGTAGCCGTTCCACTCACCCATATACCCTTCGTAACCGGTTGATTCGTTGTTACATATAACTCACCCTGGTATTCTCCAGGTAGAGTGGGAGAAAAACTTAATTGAACCGATTGGTAGGTATTGGCGGCAACTATAAATGGAAATCCAGTAACGCTGAAAACAGGATCAGGGGTGGAAATATTTTCAACCGTCAAATCCTGCAAACCGACATTAGCGACATAAAAATTGGTGTCCATTGTTGAAGATACAGTGGTTGTGCATATCAAGGTATCCGGGTATAGCGCAAGCAACGCCGCTGGAGGTCCCAGATAAAAATTATCGATGAACCAATCATTGCGAGGTAAAAGGGGACTCGACCGGCCAATAACACTTAGCCGAACCTGAAAATCATTGAAAAAGAAGGACCCACTGCCACTATTTAGAGAATCCAGATACAATACTTCTTGCTGAAATGGAGTGAGAGCGGTCCCGCTGTAGGATTTTACCAGAATCCATTGCCCGAGGCTGTTCTTTAGATGAAGCCGCAGACTATCGCTGCTCTGGGGAGGATCTCCCTGCCCCTGTGGTTGATACAAATATGACAACACGACTCCATTTCCCTGCTGCCGTGATAAATCAATGGGATACGATTCGACCCAGTCATCTCCAATCGGAATTCCGGTGCCATTTAAATTCAGACAGAAAGGTGGACTGGGTGGATTAACCGCTTTCTGATTAATCTGTGAATTATAGTGAGTCCACACCAGAGAATCGGGGACACCTTCTGTTGCAAAATGATCATTAAAAGTAAGGCCGATCGGAGTGCGAACGCTAACCGACCCACTGCTCTGGTTCAAGGGAATTTCATTATCTACCGCCGTGATAAACCAGTGATAATACCCCGCGTGAGCTGGAGTAAATTCCGCCGAATCTACCCGGGCAGTATCCGCACTGGAGCGCGGAAAAAAAGCAACCATCACACTATCCTGATAAAAGTGGATACCAGCAAAATCATCCATGGGCGTTCCATCAATATTTCGCGAAGGATTGATCCATTTCAACTTAATATGTTCTGGATTACCATACGCAGAAAGCTGGACGGGAGCTTGCGGGATTGGAGACCCTCCGGTAATCCAGGAAGTACTAATCGGTATGCTGTGCGCTCCGCTGGAAGTGATACGAGCGTAAATGGAATAATGATACTCCTGTCCGTCGACCAGGCCAGAATCGACATATTCCTGAACGCCACCATTTACCGAATCAATCAGCACGCTATCCCTTTCAATCCATATCTGAAAATCGCTGGCATTTAACGGGTCACCTGTGATCAAAGAAGTGGGATCGGTCCAGGACAAACGCATGGAGTGGGGAGTCTGGTAATCGCTGTAGGCCGTAAAATTCGTTGGTGGAAGGGGTTGTGGGCCATATAATAAAAATTCGTAAGCGGCATAGGCATCGATGATGCCCTTCCCATACCAGTGATCTTCACCACTGGTTTCACCCGCAGGTTCTCCGGGATCATTGATGGCTAAATCGGCAGGGGTCTCTTGTGAAGTATAATAGAGGGCTAATTTAATTTCATGGCCGGTTTTATTGGGGAAAGCTTGTTTCAACAGTTCCACGGCTCCTGCCACATGTGGGCAGGCCATCGAAGTACCGTCTTTAAACCCATAACCTCCTCCGGGCACACTGGAACGGACGCTCACTCCCGGTGCAGTCGCTTCTGGCTTAATCAAAATTGATCCAGTGCCACCGCAACCGGATGGGCCGCGACTGCTAAAAGAAGCGACCGGCAGTGAAGGATTTCCACCGATGAGAGCACCGGTAGCCCAGGTATTCACCAAAGTAGTATTTATATTTTTCGGTTCGGTGATAGTCTGTGCACCCGGTCCCTCATTTCCGGCCGAAAAAACAATCGCGATTCCAGTCGCCTCCACCGAATTGAACAGAGCGGCATAAGTGGCCGCATAACAAAGTCCGGTGGAATTTAAAAAACCCCATGAATTGGAGATGACACAGGGCATGTCATCGGTAGTGCTGGGATTTCCATCGGGATTCATGGCCCATTGAAAACTTTGCGCAACAGAATAAATATTCTGGGAAGCGATCCACTCGGCACCGGGAGCTACTCCGATGGTATCGTGAGTCGTGCTATCCAGACCGGTAATAGTTCCCATGGTGTGGGTGCCGTGGTCTTCGGAATCGTTGGGGAAGGTACCATTCCCCTGCCAGGCATGATTCCAGGGCACATGATTCCCGCGCCAACGCCACCCCAGGGCCGGATGATTCCCATCCACACCGGTATCGCGGGTCATAACAATGGTACCGGCGCCGGTCAAACCCAGTTGCCAGAGCTTATGGGCGTTGATCAACTTGAGTCCGGGTTCAGCTCCATTGGGACTACTCTCCGGTGCCGGTCGTTCGTTCAGGGC
>CAYMXZ010000228.1:0-3347 GCA_964394475.1 uncultured Caldithrix sp.
CCTTTTACCTGGAAGCCTACGGTCAGACTGCTGTCAATTATAATCGGGATGTAGAGGTTTTTCCGGTATTACGCCGAATCCTGGAGAAAATCACGGGCGGGGAATCATTCTACAAATCACCCACCGACATGGGAGTCAACCGGGCTGGATTTGCCATTGTGGACGATGCGGCGGTGCAGGAAGCGGCCAGACAGGAGGTTCTGCGGCGCTATTTTCGCTACCAGTGTGAATACGCCATGGGATTTGTTGACAGGGAAACTGTCCAGCGGGCAGAACTCTTTGTCAGGAATCTTAATCTTGATCCAACTGACCGCACAGTAGTCAGGGCCGCCCGGCAGGCTGCCACGGAGGCTCAAAAGAAAGAAAACAAAGGCCACAACGGCATTTATTGCGGAGCCGCCATCCAATTGCGGGACAGTACCATTGTCACTGGTTCAAATTCGCCTCTTATGCATGCCGCTTCCAGTCTGATACTTAATGCCACCAAGCATCTGGCCGAGTTGCCAGACCGGATCAAGTTACTTCCCCCTAGCATCATACATTCCATCAGTCATTTTAAACAGGAAGTGCTGGGTGAGAAAGCAGTGAGTCTGGATCTTCAGGAAACTCTGATCGTCCTGAGCATCAGCGCCACCACCAATACTGCCGCCCAGCTAGCACTGGAAAAGCTGGGAGAACTGAAGGGTTGTGAAGTGCATATGACACATATCCCCACTCCCGGAGATGAGGCTGGTCTTCGACGTCTGGGGGTCAATGTCACCAGCGACCCAAACTTCGCTACCAAGAATCTGTTCATCAATTGACATCGTAAAGGAAGCAGATCTTAACTTCACAGTTGTGTTTAAAAGAATCAGACTCATGTATCTCACCCATAGATTATGGCGCAGTGCTTTCGGTCATGTGAAGAGCACCGATCCCTGAAGGCAAAAAATCAATCAAGTCAGAAATAAGGGCCTGAAGACCACGGCATGAATGTTAGAGAAATACACGCCAGAACCATCCTTTCCACCTCTAGGATCTACAGTTATGTGATCAATCCTTACCTGGGATGTCAACATGGCTGTTATTACTGCTATGCCCGTTTTATGAAGCGGTATAGCGGTCATCAGGAAGCCTGGGGAAACTTTGTGGATGTAAAGATCAATGCCGCCGAGTTATTGCAAAGAGAAATACAAAAGAAAAAACGAGCGGAGGTATGGATAAGCAGCGTGTGTGATCCTTATCAGCCGCTGGAGGCTCGCTACCAGTTAACTCGAAAATGTCTGCATATACTATCGGATCATCACTGGCCGGTGATCATTCAAACCCGTTCATCCTTAGTACGGCGGGATATCGATATTTTCAAAAAAGAAAAAGATTGGGAAGTCGGATTGACTATCACCACCGCTGACGACGAGATCCGAAGATTATTCGAGCCAAACGCCCCGACCATCAACGAACGACTGAACACCCTGGCTGAACTGCACCATTTCGGCATTCGGACCTATGCCATGATCGCTCCAATACTTCCCGGCGCTGAAGTTCTGGTACCTGCTCTGGCCGGCAAAGTGAACTATATCATCATTGATCGGATGAATTACCATTACGCAGACTGGATCTATCGAAAATATAAAATGGAAGATAAACTTTCAGATGATTTCTTTCAGCGGGCTACTTTTCAGATAGCTACGGACTGCAAAAAATTGGGGATAGAGTGCCGGCAGTGAAATGGATGTAGATGGTGAATGGATTTATTTCATTCTATAATAATGTTCCCCGCAGTAACAGGGCAGCCACCGAAAAATAAATTATTAATCCTGTAACATCAACCATGGTGGCAACGAAGGGTGCAGAAGAAACAGCGGGGTCGGCACCCAGACGCCTCAGAACAAAAGGTAACATGGAACCTGAAATAGTTCCCCACATAACCACACCCATTAACGCTATGGATACGGTAAGACCAATGAAAAACCAGTGTTCGCCATAAAGTCCGAATGCAAGCTGCCAGACAGCGATTCGTAAAAAGCCACCGATTCCGAGAATTGTCCCCAGAGATAAACCTGAAAACACTTCACGCCTCATAACTTGCCACCAGTCACGTAAAGTGACTTCTTGCAGGGCCATCGCTCGAACAATTAAAGTAGCGGCCTGGGAACCGCTATTACCACCGCTGGAAATAATAAGCGGGACAAATAAAGCCAGCACCACAGCACGGGTGATCTCTTCTTCAAAATAACCCATGGCCGTAGCGGTAAGCATCTCGCCCAGGAATAATAACACTAACCACCGGGCGCGTTTTTTTACCAGGGTAGATAAAGGAGTGCTTAAGTAAGGGGTATCTATTGCCTCCATACCACCGATCTTATGGATATCTTCAGTAGCCTCTTCTTCCACCACGTCCAGGATATCGTCAACTGTTACAATCCCCAGCAAAATCCCCTGTGAGTCAGTCACCGGCAGGGCGACCCGGTCGTAATCCTGCATCACCCGGGCGGCTTCTTCCTGATCATCATAGGCGGAGAGCGCGATAAAATGATAATCGAGCACTGAGGATACTTTCTCAGAAGGATCTGCTAATATTAGAGTGCGCAAGCGCAGATCATCAATCAATTTTCCATTCTCATCCACGACATAAATCACATTGATAGTTTCAGCGTCTTTGCCATGTTTGCGGATATGTTCCAGCGCTTCACTCACTGTCCATTCAGGTCGGATAGCGACAAAATCCGGTGTCATCAATCGACCAACACTGTCTTCCGGATAGCCGAGTAATTTTCGGGCTTCTTTAAGATCCTCTGGAGAAAGCAGATTCATAATTTGTTGGGTGACCTGAGCCGGCAATTCTTCAAATAGTTTAGTACGGTCATCCGGATCCAGTTCATCGAGCAGAGCGCGGACATTTTCCCTGGTTAAATTCTCAAGAAGTTGTTTTTGTTGTTCAGTGGGCAAATAGGCAAAGACGTCCGCTGCTTTTTGTCGACTCAGCAGTCTGAAAAATATAGATTGATCTTCTTCCGATAAACAAGACAACAGCTCCGCGATATCGGTCGGTTCCCAATCAGAGATGGCATCCTTCAGACTGCTGTAATCCTTCGCTTTAATCAATTCTTGAATTTCGGGGCCAAGTAATTCTTTAATCATAATCCGCTCCAGCCCATTCTTTCAACGTTTTCACATTTCTGGTTAATGAATTCAAAACAGATAACCACCAATTTTACTATTGGGAAACTAAAAAATTTTCCTCGTTTCAAAAAAGGTAATAAATCTTTTCTTGTTATCTGGAATATTGATGAATCCAATATTCATTATATAAAATTTACACATTTTTCAGTTAAAAAATAGCTGAGAAAAAATAAAATACTGAAGTA
>CAYMXZ010000228.1:3447-5643 GCA_964394475.1 uncultured Caldithrix sp.
AATTTACACATTTTTCAGTTAAAAAATAGCTGAGAAAAAATAAAATACTGAAGTAGTATTTTAATTGAGTGAGATAATTTACGTTTCAGTGAAAATATAACTTTTGAGGAGATAACAAATATGAAAAGATATCGATCGGATCAAGCGACAATCTCATGGCCTCATAAAATTAATTGTAGTCAGGTAAAACAAGGATTTAATCGATATAAATGAAAAAAAGTCTCAAATCTAAAATATAAAATTTAAAATATTTTTCAGGGTGCTGGCGGGGGGACTCGAACCCCCACGGGCGTTGGCCCACTACCCCCTCAAGATAGCGTGTCTGCCAATTCCACCACGCCAGCAACATCGGTTAGTTACTGATTCGGAGAAGGATTCTGTTGCTCCGGTGAAGGGGTGGTAGTCGGTGGTGCCTGGTAAGGTTCCTCGCTGGGAGTTACTGGCATGGGGGCCTCGGTTTGCTGCCGCTGCAGTTCTCGCTGAATCACACTTCCACTCTCCGTGCCGCTCGGCCGTCCAATAAAACCGATGAGCAGGCACAAAACTCCATATAAGATTGCGAGCACGGTGGTCGCTTTCTGCAAAAAGTTCGCAGCTCCGCGGGGCCCAAAAACTCCACCCATTCCCATTGTTCCAAATGAGGCGGCTAATCCCCCTCCTTTGGAAGATTGCATCAAGATGGATATCGTCATCAAAATGGCAACTATTACAAATAATAAAATTAATAATGTATACATCAATGAACGTCCTTTTTAGTTTTCAAGCCTGTGAATTTAAGAGGTAAATAACAATATTTCAAGAGAATTTTCAATTGACATTCGCCCCCCGGAAGAAAGAAAAGAAATAATGTATTCCCCCCGCCTTCCGTTAAAATTTAGAAAACAGACATCAGTAAGGTCAGGATGGCGGTATTTACCAGCACAGTGAGATTTCATGTGGACAACTATAAAAACCATTCATCTAAAAGTCCAGGACATATAACAAAGATATTAATTCTGAATAACAAATAAAAGTCTATTGAATATTTTGTAATTTGTATTTTGTATTTTGTATTTTTTAATATTCCTCCCGTCTTGCTTTTTCATACTGCACTAAAATTCAGCCGTTTGGAACTTTTCGCTATTTTTTCTATATTTTAGATAGCAAAATCAGAATCTGTAGAAATGAACAAAAATCTTCAGGAAAAACTGGAAAATCTTAGCACGCAGCCAGGTGTATATCTATTTAAAAATACCGCCGGCCAGGTCCTCTATGTCGGCAAGGCTAAGAACTTGCGGCAACGAGTGCGCAGTTATTTTCAGGAATCCCGCCCTCTCGATCCAAAAACATCAGTGCTAGTAGAAAAAATTTCTGACCTGGAAACTATTATTGTCGACAATGAAGTAGAAGCGCTTATCCTGGAATCCAATCTGGTAAAGAAACATAAGCCCCGTTATAACATCAATTTGCGGGACGATAAAAGCTATCCTTACATTCGCATCACCAATGAACCAATCCCGCGAGTGTTTGTTACTCGCAAGATTATCAAAGATGGCTCAAAATATTTAGGTCCTTACACCGATGTGAAACATTTGCGACATATCATCAAAGCAGTCAGAAAAATATTTCCGATTCGATCCTGCAAATTTTATTTAGATGATGATAGCATTGCCCGAAAAAAGGTAAGAGTCTGTCTGGATTACCATATCCATCGCTGTCAGGGACCCTGTGAAGGTCTGGTGACTGCTGCAGAATATAATGCCATGATCCGCCAGGTAGAGAAGTTCCTGCGCGGCAAGACCCGTGATTTAATTCAGGAATTACAGGCAAAAATGAAGCAGGAGTCGGATAGCTTAAATTACGAAGCTGCCGCTCGTTTGCGGGATCAAATTCAATTAATTGAAAATTACTATTTTGCCGCTCAGAAAGTAGCGCTTACTGATTTAGAAGATCGGGATGTAGTGGCACTGGCCTGCGATGACCAGGACGCCTGTGCGGTGGTTTTTAAAATCCGTGATGGAAAAGTAATCGGTCGCCAGCATTTCTATCTGCAAGGTACCGAAAATAGAAATGTAGCCGAAATTTTAACGCAATTTCTCCAACAATATTACCTTGGAGCAGATTATTACCCTTCCCAAATCCTTCTTCCTGAACATCCCCGGGAGGAATCATTGATTCAGCAGTGGCTTGATCAGCAAGCTCAGCAAAAAATAGAAA
>CAYMXZ010000229.1:0-5641 GCA_964394475.1 uncultured Caldithrix sp.
TCGCTATCCTTATAATAACGGTCATCTGATGGTAGTACCATATCGACACACCGGTGACCTTGCCAGCTTGCGAGCCGCTGAAAAAAGAAATCTTTTCGAATTGATCCAGTGGTCAGTGAAGGCTTTAGAAATAGTCATGAAACCTCACGGATTTAATATTGGAATGAATCTGGGGAGAGTGGCCGGAGCAGGAGTCGAAGATCACCTGCATTTTCACATTGTTCCACGCTGGAACGGCGATACGAATTTTATGCCGATACTGGCCGATACCAAGGTGGTCTCAGAGGCATTAGAAAAATCTTATAAAAAATTGCGGTCTGCTTTCCTCCAGCTAAGAAATCCATCAAGATGAAGCAAAAAATTATATTTAATCTAAAGGGGATTATCACCCCGGCCAGTAACCAGCCACTCTTCCAACTGCTGGTGAAGGAAAACTCTGCTATCGCCATTGAAAATGATCTTATTCTGGCCATTGATCGGCCGGAGCGATTGTTTCGGCAATATCCTTCAGCAGAAAAAATAGATGGCCATCAGCACTGGGCGCTTCCCGGTTATGTGGATCCACACACGCATCCTGTATTTCATAAAACTCGCGAAGATGAATTTGAGATGCGCCTGCAAGGCAAAACCTATGAAGAAATAGCGGCAGCCGGCGGAGGAATCCGGAAAAGTGTTCGAGCTTTCCGGCAGGCATCATTTGAAGAATTACTGGAATTAACCTGCCAGCGTATTGAAGAATTTATTCCCTGTGGTACGACAACCATCGAAGCTAAAAGCGGTTACGGACTCACGTTGCAGGATGAAATAAAAAGTCTCCAGATACTCAAGCAAGTGTCTCGCAGGGTTCCCATTACCATTATCCCCACTTTTTTGGGAGCACATGAAATTCCGGATGAATATCGCCAGAATCGAGAAAAGTATATCGAACTGCTCATCAAAGAAATGATTCCAGCAGTCGCTGCTGAAAAGCTGGCAGTGTTCTGTGATATTTTCACCGAGAAAAATGTATTTTCCATTGAAGAGAGTGAGAGGATTTTAATGGCGGCCCGTGATCATGGTCTTCAGCTTAAATTGCACGCGGATGAGCTCTCCCCATTGGGAGGGGCAGAATTGGCCGCTCGATTAAAAGCGGTGTCAGCCGATCACCTGTTGAAGGTCTCCGAACAGGGAATTCATGCCATGAAAGAAGCTGGGGTGATCCCGGTTCTGCTTCCCGGCACAGCCTTCTTCCTGGGAAAAAATCAATACGCTCCCGCCCGCAAAATGATTGAGCTGGGATTGCCGGTAGCTCTGGCCACTGACTATAACCCGGGCAGTTCATTTACTCAAAATATGAATCTCATTCTGTCCATCGCCTGCACCCAGATGAAAATGCTGCCGGCGGAAACGATTTGCGCCGCCACGCTGCATGCCGCTCGCGCCGTGCGGCACGAAAAAACTTTGGGAAGTCTGGAAGTGGGGAAAAAAGCCGATATTGTTTTGCATGATATCCCAAACTTCCGCTATATTCCCTATCATTATGGAATGAATCACGTACGAATGGTGATCAGACACGGAGAAATTGTTTACCAGAAAAACTAATAAGGAGAAAATCGAAAAGTGTATCCGGCTGTTCAGGCAAAAATGTTACTGCTTATCCTCATTTTCATTGGGTCCATGTTATATGGCCAAACCAGCCATGTCCCTTTAAACCATTGGGCATACGATGCAGTGGAACGCTGGGAGATCAGGGGTTTTATACCTGCCGTTTTTAATGGGACGAAACCGTTCACCCGATTGGAAATGTCCAGTTATCTGATTGAGGTGTGGAAATTTTATCATCGACAGCCCGAACAATTCTCCAAAACCGATTTGGAACAATTGTTATATCTCACGCTGGAATTTAAAGAAGAGCTCGAAAAATCAGAGAATTTCAAAAGTCCTGAACAATTCGATTACTGGAATCCCCGCTTATATTCGGTATTTCACCACACCCCTTTCAAATGGGTAAATCGTTACCTCTATCCAAACTTTCGCAATTTCGTTGCAGTGCAGCATGGCGATTTACAGTTGGTGGGCGATCCAATCCTGGGATACAGCATACAGCAGAAAATGGATGCTAATTCTGGTAAATACCAACTGGCTCGATTAAGCAATGGTCTGGTTCTCCGCGGAGAATTGGGAAAATATTTTGGCTTTTATTTCGATCTTACCGACAATCATTTAAAGGATGAACGCTTCCAGGATCAAAAAATTCCTTTTCAAGTATGGGAAGAATCCGGTTGGCCCTTTCTGACCACCCGCGTAAACGGTGACTTCGATTTCGATGAAAATGTTGGTCTTTTAAATTTTCATTATAAATATTTCGATCTGGTTTACGGAAGAGAATTCAATCAATGGGGTGTCGGTCATACCGGCAATCTCATGCTTTCCAGCAACGCCCAGCTGTATGATGAAATCAAACTCGTGATTCAGTACTGGCGTTTTAAGTTCACCCATCTCACCGCCTTTTTGCAATATATTTCGCCAGAGGGACGTCTCAGTATGAAGGACCAGCCTCATATCAATCAATATTGGTCAGGTAACCGTCTGGAAACCAATCTGGGAAAAGGAATTCAATTAGCACTGAGCGAGGCGGTGATTTATGGCGACCGCTCTTTACAATTGGGATATCTGAATCCTTTCAGTTTTTTTAAATCTGCCGAACATTTTTATGGTGATCGCGATAATGGCGTTTTAGGAATTGATCTGGAATGGCGGGTGTGGAATGGCTTCAAATGGTTTGGTGAATGGTTCCTCGATGATATCACCACCACCAAATTGGGAAGCGACTGGTACGGAAATAAATTTGGCTGGCAAACGGGAATCTTCTGGGTAAATCCCTTCTCGATCAAAGATATTGATCTCCTGTCCGAATACACTCGCATTAAACCGTACGTCTATTCTCATTCTTATCAGGATTACAATAAATATAAGCATTATGATACCATCCTGGGACATTATATCGGCCCAAATTCTGATGAATTACTTCTACGTTTGCGCAAGCGGTTTTCCAAATTTTTACAGCTGGCTATTGAATACCAGAATTACCGACATGGTAGCAATCCTGAAGATCGGAATGTGGGCGGTGATCCGGATCATCCCTGGGAAATCGGAGACGCCATTGATGCCACTTTTCTGGATGGTATTCAACGCAAACAACAGACCTATGGAATCAGTGTGCAATATGAACTTGTCAGAAATCTGCTGGTTGAATTTCACTATCGACGGATAAAATTTCAACCTTTCGATTGGGAAAATTTATTCTCGGGACGAATCTCATTCAACCTGGGCTATCGGGATGAAGCTCTCCGCCACATTTTTCCATTTACCAATTAAAAAATGACGGACAGATAAATAAGGAAAAAAACCGAAAAAATAATAAAGAACTCAGAAATAACGCACTTTATCTCAGACTAACAAAGGAAATGACTTTTATGAAAATCGCCATCGTCGTTCTGCTTACCATTGGATTGAGTTGGCTTTATCCTCAGACCAACGAACAGATTATCAGCTGTAAATTTATTTCTCCTACCGATAAATTTAAAGCAGGAGATAGTTATGCGCTGGCCGTGGAATTACAAATTCATCCTCCCTATCACATCAATGCCCCGCAACCCAGTGAGGATTTTCTCATTCCCACCACCTTAACTATTGAAGCACCGGAAGGAGTAGTCTTTGGAAAATTCGAATTTCCGAAAGCTCAGCTAAAAAAGTTTGCATTCTCAGACAAGGCTTTAGCAGTATATGAAGGTACAATTTATATTTTTAGTAGCATCAGCATTTCCTCTGATTATCGTTCCCCTGATTTAATTTTAAAGGGAATTGTCGGATATCAAGCCTGTGATGATCATACCTGTCTGGCCCCTGCCGAATTCATGTTCACCCAGAAATTCAGCATGGCCGCTCCAAACGAAAATATTTCTTTCATCAATCAAAACCTGTTTGAAAACAAGGACCGTCCATTTGCTGTTGAGGAGAAAGAAAAGGCAACCAGTCCCAATAGCATTACAGCGGCCATTGCTGAAAAAGGGTGGATTCTTACTTTTCTGCTGGTATTTCTGGCCGGTCTGGCACTTAATCTGACTCCCTGTGTTTATCCGCTCATTCCAATTACCATCAGTTATTTCGGTGGACAAACCAAAGGTAAAAAAGGAAAATTGATAAGTCATTCCATTCTCTATGTTTTAGGAATGGCCATCACCTATTCCATTCTGGGAGTGATCGCTGCCCTTACCGGTAGTCTGTTTGGAGCGGCTTTACAAAATCCGTACGTTCTGATCGCCATTGCCGTCATTCTGGTAGGTTTAGCTCTGAGCATGTTTGATCTCTATGAAATCAGGGTGCCAACCTTTCTGACCAATTTCGCCGGTGGAGCAAAACAGGGTTATTTCGGAACTTTTTTCATGGGATTAACGGTGGGAATCGTGGCCGCACCCTGCATAGGCCCTTTCGTATTAGCTCTAATTACTTTTGTGGGAGAAAAGGGAGATGTCCTGCTGGGTTTCAGCATGTTTTTTGTGTTAGCTTTAGGATTGGGGCTACCTTTTTTAATCCTGGCCATTTTCTCAGGTAGCCTGAATAAAATACCCCGTTCCGGGGCCTGGATGGTCTGGGTGCGCACCATCTTCGGCTTTATTTTGATTGCGCTGGCCGTATATTTCCTGGAACCTTTATTTCCCAATTCTCTGCTGTATTATCTCAGTCTGGCGCTCATCATGCTGCTGGGTGGAATTTATATGGCCTGGGTGGAACCTACCAGGACCGGTGGGAAAATATTTCCGATCATTCGCAATCTGATTGGCATTGCCTTTTTTCTGTTGGCTATCTTTTTTGCCAGCAGCGGTATTTCATCCTATGTTGATGAAAAATTAGCCTCACAACTAGCTTCCGGAGCACCTGCGCTGAGTGGCCAGCACATCAACTGGCAATCTTACTCCGATGAAATGATGAGTGAAGCCCGTCAGCAAAATAAACCGGTGATCATCGATTTTTATGCGGATTGGTGCTTGCCATGCAAAGAGCTTGATAAATTTACTTTTTCACAACCGGAGGTAATAGAACTCTCCAAAAAATTTTATATGCTTAAAGTGGATTTAACCACTGCCAGTGATCCACTGGGACGTGAACTCCGCCAACGCTTTCAGGTTAAAGGAGTCCCTACCATCGTTTTCATTTCACCTCAGGGTACCGAACTCTCTGATTTACGAGTGGTGGGTTTTATGGAAAAAGAAGAATTTCTTCCACGAATGCAGCGCGCCTTACCTTAAAAGAAAACGTCTTTAGAAAAGAGAATTTCATTTATTCATCGAACGGCCTATTTTCTAAAGAAATTATTTTCCAGATTTAACCTGTCTACCCCCAAGGGTTTTCTTCGGAATGAAACCTGGTCTGGAAATGATAAATTCCAAAGAATCAATCTATATATATTATTCCTGCCGGGGTTTGTGATGGTAACTAATGTCCTTTATTTATTTTCTGCTCGAATACGGAATAGTAAAAGAAAAAAGAAGATTTATTTTTTAAACTCCAATGAAGTGATATAAAATAACCAGTGGAGGATTTATGGGCTATTATTGAGATGAGGAAACATATGGAAATTAAAAACCGCAAAAAATATTTA
>CAYMXZ010000230.1:0-5618 GCA_964394475.1 uncultured Caldithrix sp.
GATAAGCATACAGTGAACGGTCCGTTTGGGCGCGGGGTGACCAGACGGCTGGACCTTTCGATTTGTTTAAAATCTTGAAATGAATCCCCGCCTTATCTGTTAGTTTGGCCATCTCTCCCCCCAGCGCGTCAATTTCACGCACCAGATGACCCTTCGCTAGACCCCCGATGGCTGGATTGCATGACATTTTCCCGATGGTATCCACTCGCAGGGTTACCAGGGCGGTCTGGAGACCTAAACGGGAGCAGGCCAGGGCGGCTTCTATCCCGGCGTGACCTCCCCCGGCCACCACCACATCATAAGATCTATTCAAAACAACTCCTTATGTGTTTCACGTGAAACGATTACTTCCCCACACAGAATTGGTTAAAAATATGATTGAGCAGATCTTCGCGACTTACTTCCCCCACGATTTCGCCCAAATAATCTAAGGCACTTCGCAGTTCAGTGGCCAGAATGACCTCATCGAGTCCCTTTTGCAGTCCGCGCTGAAAATCTTTAAGTGCATGCCGCACTTTATCCAGAGCATGCTTGTGACGAGCATTGGTCACCACCAGCCCCTCCTCTTCTAATCCCGCATCATCAATTAGACAATTCTTTATCTGCTGTTTCAAAGCGTCCATGTTTTGACCCGTTTTAACAGAAATCTCAACTAATGGACTCCCCAAATTTTTCAATACTTGTATGGTATCGGGTTCTATCCCCAGGTCCGATTTGTTTAAAACTACCAAAAACGGGACTTTTTTCTGCACATACTGATTCAGGTACTCGATCAACCGGAGATCGTCAGCGTCCAGGGGTTGATGAATCTCAAATAATGCCAAAACCAGATCTGAGGATTCGATATGTTTCAAAGCCTTTTTTACTCCGATTTCCTCAATCATGTCCAGGGTCTCCCGGATTCCAGCGGTATCCACAATCTGAATAGGAAATCCTTCTATTTGAGTAAATTCTTCAATATAATCGCGGGTAGTGCCCGGAATTTCGCTGACAATAGAACGTTCTCTTTCTGCCAGCGCATTTAACAGACTCGATTTGCCCACATTGGGCTTCCCTAACAACAATAATTTGATTCCATCATTTAATAACCGTCCATAATTATAGGTATGCAATAATTTGTCGATCTGCTCTATACATGCCTGGGTGCGCTGGGAGACATCTATCTTATCATACACTTGTAAATCTTCTTCGCTAAAATCGAGATTGACTTCAATCAAAGAAGCTAAATGCATAATCTCCTGTTGAATCTGATGGATTCGTTGAGAAAAACTCCCGTCCAATTGTCGCATTGAGCAGGCTAAACCGGTTCGAGTTCTTGCCGCAATCACCGCCGCCACTGCCTCGGCTTGCATCAGGTCCATTTTATGATTTAGATAAGCCCTTTTCGTAAATTCTCCGGGTTGAGCCACTCGCGCCCCTGCTTCTATTACCTGCTGAATAATTTCGTCAATAATCAAGGGATTGCAGTGACAGCAAATTTCCACCAGATCTTCCCCTGTATAAGAGTTGGGAGATTGATAATATATTACCACACATTCATCAATAATCCGGGTATTATTCAGATGATGGACCACACCGCTGACGGCTTTTCGGTGATGTTGCGGACTCAGGGAGGGGGTGAAAATCCTGTTAAGTATGGCTAAAGTCTGCTCTCCACTGATACGAACCATGGCAATGGCCCCTTTACCCGGTGGGGTGGAAAGGGCGACAATGGTATCTTCATCAGAGTAATGAAACATAAGATCGACTGAAATGATTATTTCTTCTTTTTGCTGCTCTCTCCTTTGGGAAGCTGACTGGAAGTGGTCGCGGTACTGGTCTGTGGGAGTCCCCCTGGATGCATTTTTTTCTTAATATAATAAGTTTGCGCCATACTGATAATGTTAAAGACCGCGTAGTATAGGTTTAATCCCGAAGGTAGAGAATAGAAGATAAAAATCATAAAAATCGGCATGAAATAGATCATAAACTTCTGCTTGGGATCGGTCATGGAGGACTTCGACTGCCAGATCATGGTTAATCCCATCAGAATTGGCAGTACGTGAATGGTATTTCCAAAAAGAGGAAGAGAAAATCCTAACGGAAGAGCATCCGGCGTTGAAAGATCATTGATCCACAACATGAAAGGTTGATTGCGCAATTGAATGGTTGAACGGAACACGATAAATAGAGCAAATAACACCGGCATTTGCAACAACATGGGCAGACACCCACCCAGGGGATTTACCCCATGTTCCTTATAAAGCTTCATCAATTCGCTGTTCATCCGTTGGGGATCATTCTTGTATTTTTCTCGCAATTCAGTCATCTTGGGCTGTAAAAACTGCATCTCACTCATCGACTTATAACTTTTCTTCGTCAACGGATGAAGAAGAATCTTTATAAGAATTGAAAAGACGATGATCACTAATCCATAATTAGGAATAAATCGATACAAAAACTTAAAGGTTGGAATGATGGCCAAACTGATAGGACGAAACAGGCGTTCGTACCAGTCCCTGTTCATTACCAGGGTCTGCAGATTCGCACCATATTCCTTCAACACGTAGTAATCAAGTGGACCTAAATAAACTTTGAATGTATCAGAATGAAATGGTATTGGCTGATACTTTGAATCGATGGTGAGCTGGTACTGCTTCTCGAAATGACCGTTTATCTGTGATTTTATCCCACCAATAGATGCGCCATTTGTTCGACCGGCATCCTTCGGAATCAGTGAAACCAGGAAGTACTTTGTTCGAACCGCTACCCAGTCTACCCGGCCGTTAAAATCCTTTTCGCCATACTTTTCTGATGCATCAACATTGACTAATTCCTCCGCCATATAGAGATAGGCACGGCTATAATTAAGATCATCGTTGATATTTTCCTCTGTAGATCGCAGGCCATTCTCCCAACCGAGGAAATAACGTCGGTTAATGATTAGATTATGAAGGTTTTCAAAAGAAATGATAACATCGAAAGAGTAACGATCATAATAAAAATGCAGAGTTTTTACCAATAGACCATCTTTTAAGGGTAAATAAAATTTAACGACGTATTCCGGATTCCCTGCATTCAGGACAACTCGCTCACCATCTGAATAATCTGCAAACAACCGGTAATTATTTAAATTGAATTCTTTCCCATCAACATTTAAAAAATTTATCTTGAGAGCATTGTCATTAATCAGATCGACCAGATCTCCCGAATAATGCTTATAGTTTTTCAATTTCCAGGAAATCGGATTTGCCCCCCGGGCGTTGCTCCACACCATCGAGACCACTTCATTTTCCAAAGCAAAGGTTTTTTCTTGTTCCGCCATTTGAACAGGCAAATCAGCGGCCAGGATCTTTCCTGCAGGTTCGGGCACGACAGGTTCCGTTTCGGGTCTGACTGAGGGTATAGAATCAGTCAGGGGCACTTTTTTCTGCAGTAAGGTATCTCTGGTCATTAAAGAATCGAGTGGGGGCTGCCGATCTCCACTAATCCATCTTTGGTAAAAAGGCATCATTAAGGTGATGAGGATTATCAAAACGATTCCAATAATGGTTCTTTTATCCATGTTGCTCCTTTATTGGTGATGAAGGCACTGGATCATACCCGCCTGGGTGAAAGGGATGGCATTTGGACAGGCGCCGAACGCTTAGCCAACTACCTTTGATGGCCCCGTGCTTTTCAATGGCTTCCTGGGCATAGTTCGAACAGGTCGGAAAAAAACGACAACTGGGAGGAAAAAGCGGGGAGATAAAAACCCGGTAAATGCGTATCAGCAGAAGTAAGAAAAATTTCATGGGTCAACAGGCCGTTTTTATTTGTTCAACGATTCCATGAAAATCATCCAGATATTGTCTGATATAGAAAATAACCTCTTTCCCCTTGAAGTGGTGCTGATGTAAGCGATAGGCTTCTCTGACTAAACGTTTCATTTTGTTCCGCTGATAGGCTTTCCCAATTTTCTTATTGACTAAAAAAGCGACACGAGTTTGCTGAGAGGGGTATACAAAAATATTCAAGCAGGGAGTGGAATATTTCCGTCCTAATTGAAACACCTTTTCGATATCAGACTTTTTTTTTAATATAAATTGCCGCGGAAGAGTATAGCGCTTGTTAGAACTCATCGCTGACGGTTAATCTTTTGCGACCTTTCGCACGACGGCGAGACAAAACTTTGCGGCCATTTTTAGTTTTCATGCGTTCGCGAAAACCATGAGTATTTTTTCGCTTACGATTATGAGGTTGATAGGTCCTCTTCATGATTCCTCCGTGTATCCTTAAATGACTGTATTAACAATTTTTAAGCTAAGTAATTAAATAAAATTTTACAGGTATGTCAACTGAAGGATAAATTTATCTGAAATTTCTTTTAGCCAACATAAATTAAAATATTACATCTCCCATCTCAGCAATTTTAGATTACGGCCATCAAACTCGGCATAACTAAAATTGTCAATCCAATCCCCCAGATTCACATATACTTTCTGTCCAAATTCCTGGTACTTGGGGAAATGCAGATGTCCAAAGATGGCATAGTCAAATCCCTCTTCAAACTTTTGCAGGGCCAGTTTCAGGTAGTCTTCGTCGTCGGGTGGAATATTCTGACGAGTATGACGCCGGCTGAGGGAGGACACCCAACGCGCCAGTGGTATCCCCACATCTGGATGCAATAAGCTGTACAGAAAAATGTTCACTCGATTGCGAAAGATGCGCTTGATAAATCGATACCCCACATCATCCTTCGCCAAACCATCTCCATGAAAAATATAGAACTTTTTACGCTGAATGGTATAATCCATATCGTCCAAATGCACAACGATACCAAATTCCTGGGTCAGATAGTTTTTCATCCAGAAATCATGATTTCCTGCAATATAATGCATTTCCATTCCTAATTCAGAAAGCCTGGAGAGCCCGCTCAGGATGCGGGTATAACCTTTGGGAATTACCGTTCGATATTCAAACCAGAAATCAAATAAATCGCCCACAATAAATAATCGATCTCCATTCTGAGATACATAATCGAAGAACGAAAGCAATTTTTCTTCCTTCAACTTTTCAGCCTTTAAAGTTGAGGCTCCTAAATGTGCATCTGAGAAGAAAAATGTACTTGCCATTTGGTATCCTGATTAAGTAGTAGGATAAATATAGTGCTAACCTGGTGTTTTTTCAAAAATCTTACCCAACAATTCCCGGGTATCCGAAATGATAACCGAAGCTGTTGCATCATACTGTTTCACCAGATCTCGTAATTTATTCACCTGATTCGCTTCGATAACCACTATTAACATCTCACTATTTTCATGGGAATCAAGCCTTCGGGTGGGAAGCAACGCCACCTGTCGGCCAAGATGGTGATAAATCTGCTGCCCTAAAAGCGTAATATTTTTAGATTCGATGTAGACCATTTTAGAAAAAGGTTTACCGCTGAGAATCACATCAACAATTTGAGAAGCAATGAAGATTGTCAGTAGTCCCCATAAAGCTAATTCCACATTACGAAAAACAATAGCGGCGGTCAGAATAACTACCATATCCAGTGAAAACAAGATTTTCCCGGTTGTCAGATGAGTTTTTTGGGTAATAACTCTGGCCAGTACCGTCCATCCTCCGGCTGAAGAATTTCCGCGAAAAACCAGTCC
>CAYMXZ010000231.1:0-5617 GCA_964394475.1 uncultured Caldithrix sp.
GCTGAACGCATTCCTCAAGGGACACATGACGAATGACATTTTTCATTTCTGGTACCACAAAATGAGCTACACTTATATTTTCTAATCCCATTCCAATCAACAAAGGTACCGCCATTGGATCGGCGGCCATTTCCCCGCACATGCTCACTAGTTTCTTATGCTTCTTGCCGGTAGTGATGACGTGGTAAATCAATTGCAAAAGGGCTGGATGAAAATGGTTATATAAATGCGAAATTTTCTCATTGGCGCGATCAACCGCCAGGGTGTATTGAACCAGATCATTGGTGCCGATACTGAAAAAATCAACCTCGTCCACATATTTTTCAATTAACAACGCGGCCGAGGGAATTTCGACCATGATTCCGACATCCATATCGGCGTCGAACTCTTTCGACTCACTTTTTAAAATTTCCTGAGTCGTTCGGAATATCTCTTTGAATTGCCGGACTTCTTCTATCGAGCTGATCATCGGTAATAACAGTTTGACATTTTTATATTTGTTGGCCCGTAGAATAGCTTTTAACTGAGGAATGAAAATTTCTTTATGATCCAAACAAAAGCGAATAGCTCTCCATCCCAAAAATGGATTTAACTCAGGGGCTGAGACCAGCTCAGGTAAAATTTTATCTCCGCCGATGTCCAGCGTTCGAATAATTACTTCCCGCGGCTTTAAAGCAGCAGCGAATTGCAGATAATAATTGGTTTGAACTTCTTCGTTGGGAATTTCAGTGCCAGATAAAAACAAGCCTTCGGTGCGGTAAAGCCCAATACCTTCTGCCCCGGATTTCAATAAAAGTTCAAGTTCTTCTAAAAATTCTATATTCCCCATCACCTGGATACGGTAACCATCCAGAGTAATGGCAGGACTTTCTGCATCTTTTATTAATTTTTTTTCAAGGATAAAGAATTTTTTTTGCCGCCGGGTATAATCCTTGATTACAGCCGAAGAGGGATTGATGATAACCATTCCTTCATAGCCATCCAGAATTAAAAAATCATCTTCCTGTACAATATTGGTGATATATTCCAGACCAACCACGGCCGGAACACCCAGTGAGCGGGCCACGATAGCCGTATGAGAATTTTTTCCTCCCACGTCAGTACAGAATCCTAAAATTTCCTGATGATGAAATCGGATGATTTCTGCTGGATTAATATTATCCGAGACGACAATTGATTTTATTTTAAGCTCAATTTCCGCTTTCTTTCCCAGCAGATTTTTCAGAACCAGACGTTTTAAGTTCTGAATATCCAAAGCCCGTTCCCGAAAATATTCGTCCGAGAGTCTTAAAAAATGATCTTTTTTATGCTGGAAAACCTTGAAGATAGCATAATCAGCATTATACAATTTTTGACGGATCAGCTGTTCCACTTCGTTTAAAAAAATCTTATCCTCCAGGATTGAAATCTGAACCTGGACGATCTCGGAAAAATCCCGGCCAAAACGCTGATCCGTTTCTTGTTGAATTCTATGCAGATAGGCACGGCTCTCTTCAATGGCATTCTGGAATTTTTGGACTTCATGTTCCACGGTTTCGGAGGGAATGCGATGTAGTTCTGGCTCAATGGTATGCTGGTAATATAAAAAAGCTGGTCCCATTGAAATTCCAGAGGAGGCCGGAATACCTTTAACAACGATGTCTATTCTTCTATTTTCTGCCATAGCTATTTCTTCGATCCGAAACCGTCTGCAGTGAAAATAGAAAATTTTAAGGGTTATATCAAATATAATTTTTTCAGAAACATTCCAATGATTCTTACTCAATGATGGCGATTCCATTCATAAAAAAAGTGTCTCCAGCAAAAAATAACTGCTTCCCTGAATGAATCCATCATTAAAAATATGGTTTTCTCACTTGCTCCTTAATCATCGAGAAAAGCTGTATAAAAATTGCTCACTATTACCCATATCGCAGGTTAAAAATCCTTTATTTTCAATAAATAATCAAATGGCAAAATCTTTGCACATATATCGCAGAAAAGAGGTTGACCATTGTATCGGAACGGATGTTTCTTTATAATTTTATTTAGGGTTATCTCCCTGTTTGCTCAAACGGATTCGCTGCAGATTTCCTGGAATCCCAATCCTGAACCGGATATTCAGGAGTACCGACTATACCGGTCTGTTAATTCTCTGAATAATTTTCAGATCCTTCAAATCATTACCCATCCGCGCACCCACACGGTGGATCGAAATAGTATACAACCCGGTAACCTGTACGCTTTTACTCTGACGGCGGTGGATACCGGAGGCCTGCAATCAGAATTTTCTGATACGGTAGCGGTTGGAATTCCGGATGTGAATTGGACTTTAACACAAATTGTAAATGGACAGAGCACCACCGTCCCTTTGAATAGTTTTCTGAGTGATCCAGATGACCCCCTATCAAATCTTACTCTAAATTTTAACAATTTAAATCATTTATCAGCTTCGCGGGTCAACAATAATTTAATCTTAACTCCCGAACCGTTGACTTATGTGGGAACCGCTTCATTTTCGCTGCAGGTGGAAGATACCGCCGGTTTCTGGGATCACCAAAACATTCAGTTGCAGGTCACTGCCCCGGCAAACCATCCTCCTTCTATCAGTTCTACTCCCATAACGATAGCCTGGGTGGATAGCCTGTATCGTTATCAGGTAATAGCCAGTGATCCTGATCCGGGGGAGACTTTAAGTTTTTCGTTAATTTCTTCTCCGGCTTTTCTTACTGTGAATAGCAGCAGTGGTCTCATTTCAGGTATTCCACAGCCGGCGGATACCGGGGTTCACTCTGTAACAGTGAGAGTGACCGATTTAGCTGGAGCTTATGCCACTCAGAACTATAATTTGCATGTTCAGCACCAAAATCAACCACCATTAATTACCAGTATTCCGGATCAAAACATTCTGGAGGGAGAAAGTTTTGCCTCTATTTCTCTGGATAATTACGTGAGTGATCCGGATGACCCGGATAGCCTTATTCATTGGTCATTTAGTGGAAATGTAGCCTTATTGTTGGCGATTAATGAACAGCGCATAGCAACCATAAACGTTCCGAATCCGGAGTGGAATGGAACAGAAACGATTATCTGGCAGGCGATAGATCCGAGTGGATTATTTGATAACGATACCTCTACTTTCACCGTTCTGGCCGTCAATGATCCGCCGCGGATTACTTCTCAGCCTGTAACTGGTGCGACACGAGACAGTCTGTATCGTTATCAGGTTCAGGCTTTTGATCCCGATCCGGGGGATAGTTTATCATTTTCATTAACGGTTGCCCCCCAGTTCCTGCAGATTCATTCTCGCACCGGTCTGATCTCCGGGATTCCAGCCCTGGCAGATACTGGTCGACATAATGTGACGGTTCGCGTGCAGGATCTGGCCGGCAGTTCCGATACTCAGAGTTATATTTTAACAGTCATGTATCAAAATAATCCGCCGGTTATTACGCGTATTCCGGATCAAACTGTCGCTGAAGGGGGCATTTTTACGTCCATTGTGCTGGATGAATTTGTGAGCGATCCGGAAAGCGGGGATGAGGATTTAAGCTGGAGTTATCGTGGGAATCAGGATTTGCTGGTTGTTATAGATGGTCAACGCCTGGCGACGATACAGATCCCGGACTCTGAATGGTTCGGAGTGGAGCATATCATTTTCACGGTTTCTGATCCAGGTGGTCTATTCGATGAAGACACGGTGCGTTTTCAGGTATTACCAGTCAATGATCCGCCTATTCTGGAACTGAGTGAACTCAGGATTGATGATAACGGGAATCATGTGGTTGATCTCAAACCTTTTGCTCAGGATGTTGATAACTCTGCTCTGGAATTGAATTGGGAATTTTTAGATTTTTTCCATTTCCAATTTAGCTGGGAAGATTTTTCCAATAAACTGGTGCGAATTGAACGAACGGGAAACATTAATTTTGAGATTGGTCGTTTCGTAGTAAGTGATCCAGAAGGTTTGGCGGATACCGCGGAGGTTCGGATTATTTATCGAATTGAGGGAGAAAATAGTCCACCTCATTTGGTGTTTTTACCTTCTCAGCTGCGTATGGAGGAAGATAGCACCCTCATGATACAGTTGTTCGAAATAGTGGTTGATTCCACCAACCTATTCTCTGAATTGAGTTGGCAATTTTATCCAGATCCGGAATTGGGTTACTCGTACCAGTCGGCAACCGGGATATTACAAATTTATGCTCAACCTGATTGGTATGGGAATAGCAATTTTCGCTGGCGAGTGACTGATCCAGAGGGATTGTATGATGAGAAAACTGTGCTGGTGGTGGTGAAACCGCGAGTGGATCTGACTACTATCGAGATCCGGGCCATTGCCCCGGGAGAAGTGGAAATCGCAGTGGCAGCAGATTTGCCCAATGAAGTATCCTTTACTTTCTGGGTAACTCCCAGTTTACAGACCACCTATAAGTCGTTAGATTATGCTATGAACCATCAATTTATTTTGAGGAATTTAATGCCCGATACCACGTATCGTTACTCTCTTACTTTAACAGATACCTCAGGATTCAGTCACACTTATGAACAGGCCAGTTTTCGAACTCACCTAAATCCCACTCAAATCGGTCAGGAGGAGGAAATTTTAGTTTATCCGAATCCTTTTCGGCCCGCCAGAGGTCATTCGGTGGTGGTGTTTGATAATTTACCCATGGAAATGACGGAGCTCCTGGTGTTTACACCGGCTGGTGAGACAGTCTTTGAGAAAGAGATAGAAGGTGTCCCGCAGCGACGAATGCCCTGGAATGTGATAAATCACAATGGAGAGCAATTGGCCAGCGGTTTTTATATCTATGTGGTAAAGGGTGAGAATGGCAAGAGGATTAAATCTGGTAAGCTGGCTGTTATTCGATAGTACAAAATACAAAATAAAAAATACAAATTATAAAATGATATTCGTTCCAGAATATGGTTTTTGGCCTGAAGATTTTAAACCGAACGAACCAAAGACAGGATGTACACTTTCAATCAGAACCTTATAAAGGTGACAATTCGGTAACTCGCGAGTACCAGGATGAATTTTGAGCTCCCCGGGAACAACATTTGGATATCTGAGCACTCTATATGAACTGCCTTCATTCTTAAAAAAATCACACCTGATTTATGGAATATCAAAAACTTGTCTGAAAAGCCTGCTTTTACATTAGATTCGGTGTGAAGAATCGTTTATTTTGGATAGTGATAGTACCAGATACTGAACATCCGCTTTAAAATAGAAAACGGACAGTAGAAGATGATATGCTACCAGGTCGTGCTATTTAAACGAAAGGGACTATTATTTTTTCAACAACATCGGGTAGCCCGTTTAATTCTTTCTTTTTTTGCTTAATTTCTCTGAAATAACCTTTCTTAGGCTTCAACTACTGATTTATTAAAATAAGAATATCCACTGGAAATAAGTTGTTTTTGAGTGAACTTCTAAGTAAAATTTGCATGGATTATAAATGGCTGGGAAAAAAATGATTGGAAACAAATCACAATTCTTTTCTATAATAATAATTTTACTATTTTTGCAATCTGCTTTTACACAAACAGATTCTTTGAATATTAGCTGGGACAGGAACCCCACAGAAGATTCAGTGGCTTATTATATTTTGTATCGGGCGTTATCCAGTAC
>CAYMXZ010000232.1:0-5579 GCA_964394475.1 uncultured Caldithrix sp.
TGGAGAAAGCTTTTCTTACTTCCATGTTGAGAACAGGGGTTATACCGATCGAGAATATTTTTTACTATTTTCTCACCGCCACTTTGACAACCTTGAAATCAAATTATGAAGAAGGTTTTAAAAATAACAAATATTACCTGAAATACCTGCCAGTCCCACCCATTCAAACAGCAGCTAAAAAATTTATCAAAAAGATTGTCTGGCCCCAGATATCACCTATCGGAATAGATCGACTACATATCTATCATCAGCAAGGGTATAAAATTCTGTTGATGAGTGGTTCGCCAGATTTTTTAACCTATCCCTTAGCTACCTATCTTCAGCCGGACGTTACCATTGCTTCCGAGCTTGAAATCATCCAAAACCGATTTTCCGGCCGGTTGATGAATCTCCACCCATATGGCGTGCGAAAAACCACCATCCTGAAAAACCTGGCGCAGAAACTTTCGCTCGATTTTCAGGAGTCCATCGTCTTTGCGAATCACCATTCTGATTATCATCATATGCAATTGTTCAGCGAAGCGGTGGCGGTTAATCCAACTGCCAAACTAAAAAGATTAGCCCAAAAGCATGGCTGGAAAATTGAAAGATGGGAATAGAATTTGATCGATGAAAAATTTTGTTGGAAAATATTATTTTCAATTCTTTTCACATTAATTACATGTTAATGTGACCGATAATCAAATGGAGAAAGCGGGTCGCAAAATAAAGCATCGTGGCGGTATGGAAGAGAAATATTGTAAAAATCACCCTCACACCTCAACCAGCCTTCGCTGTTTTCAATGCAAAAAATATATTTGCAACCAGTGTCGATTAAATTTAGCTCATCATTACTTCTGTGGTTACTCTTGCTATTTTAAATTTCAGTATAATACCTTCGCTAAAAAAATCAGACCATTTCAATTTATTATCCTTCTGGCCTTGCAGCTTCTTTTGTTCCTGGCTATTATTTTCCTCGCAATTCACATGAATCAACGATTCCAAAACATAACCATTTCTCCTGTGTCGGGTAGCGCAGATTCCAATTATTTTAGCGATTTACGCGCGGTATTAAAAGTCACCCACAATGATTCACTCGTTGCTCCAATTTTTCAACCAGAGGATTTGATGAAAAAGAATAGTTACACTTTTCAATTTCCATTAAAAAATGACTGGATTATCAATGTTTGGAGAAATGGACAACCCGTAATCAGCGAATGGGCACGGCGATCAGGTCTATCTAATTTCACCCTGCCGTTGGAGTACGGACAGAATCTGGTGCGCATTTTAGTTTTAGACCAGCAGCAACAGATTATTTATCAGGAACAACTTCAATTGGAATACAGAAGTCAGAACGTGGAACTACTTCGCCGCTCCCTTGATCGAGGTGATCCTGGCAGGAAAATGATCGCCCTCACTTTTGATGCAGGTTCAGATAATAATCATACTCATGAAATTCTGGCGATCCTGAATGAGTATCAACTCAGGTGCACGTTATTCTTGACTGGAAAATTCATGGAAAGATATCCGGAGATAGTGCGGGAGATTGTGGCGAATGGTCATGAGGTGGCCAATCACACCTATAGCCATCCGCATTTGACTTCTTATAGTGAGAACCGTCAACAGCAGCTGCGACCCGGAATTAGCCGAGAATTTGTTCAGAAGCAATTACACAAAGCCGATTCAGTTTTTTTTGCTCTCACCGGCTCACGATTGAAACCATACTGGCGTGCACCTTTTGGTGAATACAATGAACAGATTCTTACCTGGGCAGCCGAGATGGGTTACCTTCATGTTCACTGGACGGGAAACTTTGACACTCACGATTGGGTCACAGATGAAACATCGGAACTTTATCATACTCCACAAGAAATTTTTGAACAGGTATTGAAACTGGAAAAGGATAGCACCAGAGGTTTAAACGGCGTCATTATTTTGATGCATTTAGGTTCCCAGCGTCAGGAAAATCACATTTTTGAAATTTTACCTCAACTTATCCAGGAAATTCGCTCCCGCGGATATACCTTCTGCACTATCAGTGAATTACTGCAACTACCTGATGCGTAAAAACTTCTCTTCCGGCAAAAGACGATTCGACGCACTTCAATTTCGCTTCTTTAAATAAAGCGGTTGAATATGTTGATTTATCTGCTTATTTTTTCAGAGAAAAATAATTGTCCCATCACCTCATGATTTCATCCGCTTTCATAATATCAATTAAAAGGAGCATTTCATCATGTCTGATTATCAAAAACGATTTTCGCACTTTTTCTTTATTCCGCCCATGCTTTTAGGTTTAATCTTTATTCTGCTCTTTACCGCTCATTCTCAAAATATCGCCGCTGATTTTTTTCCAGGAGGCGTCTATGATTTACAAATTCCTTCTCCAGCAAATTTTCTGGGGATAAAAGTTGGTGATCGTCCGCTCAGCTATGAAGAAATACGAAGTTATTTTCAAGAACTGGACCGGATGAGTGAAAAGACTAAACTGATCGAATTCGGTAAGACCTATGAAGGTCGCACCTTACATTACCTGATTGTCAGCGCTGAGGAGAATATACAAAAATTAGAAGAAATCCGCTCAACGCTTGGCTTGCTGTCCGATCCTCGAAATTTTCCCTCCGGTTCAAAATCCGATGATATGATCGCATCTACACCGGCGGTAGCCTGGATGATGTACGGGATTCACGGAGATGAACTATCCGGACCTGATGCAGCGGTGCAATTGGCCTATCAGTTGGTGGCTGGAGAAGACTCTGTCACTCAGCGAATTCGCCGCGAACTGGTAGTATGTATTCATCCCATGGAAAATCCGGATGGACGACAACGTTTTCTGGCACAACTTGAACAATGGAAAGGCAGGATAAACAGTTACGACCATCAGAGCATACAGCACACTGGTGTGTGGCCATGGGGACGCGGCAATCATTACCACTTTGACCTCAATCGCGATTGGTTTTCACTGGTCAACCCGGAATCGCAAGCTCGAGTTAAAGAGATTTTATCCTGGCATCCCCAGTTAATTGTTGATGCGCATGAGATGGGACCAATGGACACTTACCTCTTCTCCCCGGCCCGGGAACCCATCAACCCACACATTCCAGAAGCGCTGATCGAATGGTCTAAAACCTTTGCCCGAGACCAGGCGAAGGCACTGGACAAATTCGGCTGGAGCTATTATACCCGGGAATGGTTAGAGGATTGGTATCCAGGTTATGGAAGTTCCTGGCCCATGTTAATTGGCTCGGTCGGAATATTGTACGAACAGGCTGGTGTAGAAGGAACCGGCATCAAGCGCCGGGATGGATCAATGCTGTCCTACCCGGAAGCTGTCCAGCATCAATTTATCAGCTCCATGGCGAACCTGAATACGGCGGCAAAGAATCGTCAAACGTTGTTAAAAGAGTTTTATCTGTTGCGACAAAAAGCTATCTCGGTGAAAGGGAATCTATCACATAAAACATTTTACATTTTGCCGGGAGACAATCATTCCCGAATTCAGCGATTGATTCAGACGCTTCAGCTGCAGGGTATTGAAGTCGAGCGAACCCTGACGAAAGGCTCCGTTTCGAATCTCCATAGTTATTGGCAACGGTCAGTTATTCATAAAACCTTGCCGGAAGGAACCTTCGTGGTGAGGTCAAACCAACCTTTAAGCGCATTAATTCATTCCATTTTAGAATTTGATCCCCGCATGAAATCAGAATTTTTACAGGAGGAGCGCTTACAGCTTTTAAAAGAAAAGCAAACCAAAATCTATGATGTCACTGCCTGGTCTTTGCCGCTGGCTTATGCCCTTGAAATTTATTGGTCACCGACCGATCCGCTGGTAAAAACCGAGAAAGTTCATTTTGTTTACGATAAAAGAATTCACCACCCGGTTACCCCTGCTACTTTTGGATATATTTTTGATTACTGTGACGATAGCGCCGTTCAAACATTGGTGAAGTTACTGGAAAATGATTATCGGGTGCGATCGGCTCGTAAGAATTTCAAAATTCAGGGCCGAGAATTCAAAAAAGGGAGTCTTTTGATAAGAGTAAATGAAAATAGCCAGGAATTGCATTCCGCTTTGCAAAAGATTGTCGACTCTACCGGAACAACCATTTATAGTGTACAAACTGCATTGGCAGAAAGTGGTCCCGATTTGGGTGGGAATGAATTTATTTTGCTGGAAAAACCACGTCTGGCAATACTCAATGGTCCTGAAATCAGTACCACCAATTTTTCAGCCTTAAGGTATTTACTGGATCAAGAGATGCAGATTCGACATTCCATCCTGCTTTCATCTCACATCACAAATTTTGACCTCCGTAAATACAATGTCTTCATTTTACCTTCTTGTGGGGGAGGAACAGAAACTTATCGCCGGGTCTTTCAGAAACCGGATCTTGAGAAACTAAAAAATTGGGTGGAGGCAGGTGGAACCCTGATTGCTCTGGAAAATGCAGCGGCTTTTTTAGCGGATAGTGCCAGTCATTTCGTGCAGACTAAGCTTTTTCATCAGTCATTTAAGGATATCGACTTCTATCAAAAATTTTTGCGCAATGTGAGACAGCGCCAGCAAGCAAAAATCGACAGTCTGGAGATCTGGGAAGGTCAACGTACCGCGCGAGACACGGTGACCATAAAAGCGCTTTCTAAAGAGCACATCGCCTGGCTGCAAAAGCAGGACGAACTCAATCGTTTATTTTCTCCCATCGGGGCCATTCTGCGAATTGTTCTGGATGACGATCACTGGGTGAGTTACGGCATTGGTAAAGATATTCCAGCTCTGATCAATGGTTCTCATGCCTATCTGGCGATGGATCCTGTCGTTGTGCCTGCCCGATTCAGCGATGCGTCACATCTGCGGTTATCCGGTTTGCTCTGGCCGGAAGCACGTAACCGCTGGGCGAATACCGCTTACCTGACAGTAGAGCGTATAGGCAGGGGACAGGTGATCTTAATCGCTGGTGATCCCTTTTTCAGGGCTTATTTTCATGGAAGCGGACGTTTGCTGATCAATTGCATTTTGCTGGCTCCAGGAATGGGAACTTCGCCGCCGATACCCTGGTGAAAGCACCGGTATGGTTAACGATTAACGATTTTGGGGGCGGGCCAGCACTTCAGCAGGAATATAATCGGATTGATCCAGACGAAAATTCTGGTGCTCGATAATACGAAGGTAACGACATTCCACTACAACTACTTCATTGATTACCGTATCGGGCTGGGCATACACTATCGCCAGATTCCCGGGGGCAAAACGGTTTTGAAAATAAGCGAGATCCGCCGATTTTTTCAAATACCAGGTGGTCTGAAACAAACCTTCACCACGCGAAGAAGGATAATACATTTTATTGGGATCAAAATTTTCTTCTTTCCAGTCAAAATAATGATGCTCCATCAATAAAATGACTTCATAGCGATCTTCTGCTTCATAAAATTCCGTCTCCTGAATCACACCAACCCAGGCTATCGGTATCGATTGCCATCTCTGAAGATCCTGTCGAATATCCTGCGGATGAACTTTAAAATTGGACTTCAGGTACTCTTCCCTTTCCCAGGAAGATTGGGGTGTATAGTGACGAACACAACTACTGGTGAGTTGCAGGATT
>CAYMXZ010000233.1:0-5571 GCA_964394475.1 uncultured Caldithrix sp.
ACAGGAGTGCGAAAATTTATAGATTGTCAATAAAAAAAAGAAAATTTTACTCTGTACACAGTGCAATAAATACTGGTGAGCAGCTAAACGATAAGATTTGGAAAATTTATTAAACTGTCATAAAAAAAGTTAAAGCATTTTTTATGGGGGCTAAAGCAATAATCATAAAAAATAAAAAACCTCCCAGAGTTTTCCAACTCTGAGAGGCTCGATTTAAGAAATTTATTTTTTTCTATTTCACCAGCATCATCTTACGAATCTGACTGAAAGATCCCGCATCGATGCGATAGAAATAGATACCAGTCGGAAGGTTACCAGCATTAAAATCGATTGTATAAGCACCACTTTCCTTTACATCATTAACCAAAACCGCTACTTCCCGCCCGGTGATATCAAAAACTTTCAAACTAACAAATTCACGCGATGGGAGGGAAAAGGAAATTCTGGTGGTAGGATTGAAGGGATTGGGATAATTCTGTGATAAATCATAACTGGTGATTGTTGTGAAACCTTCAATGCCGGCAATTACATCTAAATCAGGATGCCCTACTTCTGCGATTGCCTGATTTGCTTCACTCCCAAAAACTGCTGGCAATTCAACAACTACTCCATTGGGCAGTGCCACAAATAAACCAAATGGTTCACCATTCTGATTATTAGCAGGATTCAGGAATCCAGAGGCAAATACCACTGCCGCCTGGCCGGCTAATCCACGCAGATCAGCGCGATATACAGCCACGATGGAGAAGTTTGGGAAAGGTGTGCTAATAATCACCCAGTTCCGTGTCGGATTGAGACTGAGATAATTACTCAAATCACCATAACTCACTCCTCTAAGTACCAGACCCAGTCCAAAGATATTTACTGTTGGAGCGTCAGTCGAACCATGAACTACCATTAGATCAACTTTTTCTGGATTCAAGCTGGATTCACGCGCATTATCCTTAGCGAAAATGGTAAAGCCAATGCTGCGTCCATCGGGGTTGGGGGCAAACTGCGAAGGATCAAGCACCCCATTGGCAATGGCTACGTAAGTGCCACCCGCCAAAAACATCACTTCAAAATTCTTCAACGTGTCAGCCGCCGAGCTGCTGCTGCCTGGCGCCACACCAATGTTCACCACCACTCCCGCTGGCACATCGATAAACGGCGTGGCCGATCGAAAAGCAAAATTATCCAGCGCCAGTGCACCATTAACATAGATATCCACCAGAGCCGCTGCCGGATCGGCCGCATTGTGAATCACCTGCAGACGAGCCGTGGGCGGAACCAGCGGAAATTCCACCACCACTCCATTGGGCAATGCCGCAAATAAACCAAATGCTGCCCCATTCTGATTGGCGGCCGGATTCAAAAAACCAGAGGCAAATACCACTGCCGCACCACCTCCCAGTCCACTTAAATCGGCCTGAAAGGTCGCGACGACCGTACTGTTATTAAAGGCTGGCGTAATTTCAAGCAGATAGGTACGTGGTCTTAATCGCCGGTAACTGGAAAATTCGCCGTAATAAAGATTATTGACCAGTCTTCTATTCCAATAAAAAGATTCACTGTTTCCTTGGGTGGTTGATTCAGATAGCATTTCATTTTCAGCGAGAAAGTCAATCGATTGGTTTAAGTCAGATGATGCCAGAAGAACATCAATACCAGGAGTATCTGTAGCGCCATGGAAAACAACAAATTCGACCATGAAGCTATATTTGCCGCTCTCGCGGATATTATCGCGACTGAAGATTGTGAAGAAGATATTGCGACCATCTGGATTGGCGGAGAAATTGGATGGATTCAACACCCCATTAGCAATGGCCACATATGTTTTTGCAGGATCGAATTTAACTACAAAATTCTTAATAGTATCCTGCACTCCACTGCTATTAGCGGGAGCCACTCCAATATTTATAAATACATTTGATGGCACATTGATAAAAGGTGTTGCCTGCCGAAAAGCAAAATTATCCAGAGCCAGATTGCCATTCAGATAGATATCCACAATCCCCGCCGCGGGGTCAGCTGAATTATGGATCACCTGCAGGCGGGCATCCTGTGCCATGCTATTAATACTGAAAAACATCAAAAATCCAATTACTACCCACATTAACTGTTTCATGACAAATCCTCCTTTATTTAGTTTAAGTTTCAAAATTATTTCTTTAAATATACATCATCAAAAATGCCTTGTCAAGTAAAAACGCTCAAAACGCTTAAATTTTTATTTAGTAATTAAATTTATAACATATTGAATTGGCTTTATAATATTAAGGTTAATGCTTTAGTTTTAATATACAAGCGATATGAGCTAATAATAAATTATTTAAAAAATGTCGATCTCTCCTCAAGAGTGAACTTGAAATCGAGTGATATGAATTTTTCTATGGTGGATTATTAGAGATTGTTAGTTCAGAACGGTAAATAAAAGCGTTGTATAAAATGATTCCCGGTTTTATTGCGTGGATTCCTACTAAACGATCCGATCATTCAAAAAAAGGGGTTCGGCAATGAACCCCTTTATATCTGCTATTCCTCTACTTTGCTAATCTTTTGTACTGCTCATTGATGCGGCCCCAGTGCAAATTGGCCAGAAAATTGTCAATATAAGTCGCCCGGCCCGGACCATCTTTATGGTAATAGGCATGTTCAAAAACATCACAGGCGATTAACGGCAGACCGCCCCAGATGGCTCCATATTGATGTTCGTCAACCAGAACATTCAACAGACGACCGCTGTATAGTTTATCATAGACCAGCAGACCCCAACCGCTCAGCTTGGTGGAAAGGGCGGTTGCTTTAAAATCTTCTTTCCACTTCTCAAAAGACCCAAAGTCTTTTTTAATTGCCGCCAGGATTTCCGGACCTCTGGAAGAATCACCATCACCGCCCAGGTTAGACCAGTAAATATCATGCAATAATGCGCCGGAGTGATTCCAGGTGAGGCGTCGTTTTAATTCACCAATATGACTATAATTTCCGTTGGCCGCTGATCGATCGGCTGTCTCCAATTCCTTCTCAATGGTATTTAAAGCAACCACATAACCTTTATGGTGTTTATTATAATGCCAGTCGGTGGTTTCTGGAGAAACGACCTTCTTCAGCAACGATTTCGCTTCCTCATCAGAATAAGGGCGTGGATTAAATTTCCATTCAAAAGCCATAACAGATCTCCTTATTTTATAATAAATAATTGAATGATTCAGTTAATTAATTGTCGGTCTATATGATAAAGACACGACCGGTGTTTCCTCACAATATTTCCCATAAAAACCATTAAAATTTTTCGCTCTGAGCGCACGAAAAATATTCAACGCATTTTTTAGATTAAAAAACGAGGGGGAGGTTACACTTTCGGAGTGCTTTGCTCAATTTCTTCACTTCGCTGATAAGAGCAGCACAGAATATCAAAATCGCGCAAATTGCGGACGGGATCATAATCGGCCTCAAAGCGCAAGCGGCATTCACGGGCTTTATGTTCACCCTGCGGACATAAAATATTCATGACCGGACAAAATTTGGGATCATCTTTTATCGTCATAAATTCATTCTCTCTTTTATCAGAATTAATTTACTTTCAGAGAAAGTAATGTCATAATAAAAATAAAAAATGTTCGAATCGTCCTGTAAAAATCACATCAGATCAAAAAAATATCACCGAGTTACTACCGGTGTCTACTTCAGAAGTGATTTCTGAGCTCGCTCTCGGCCACTATCAGTGAGCAATAGTAACTCCTCCCGGCGTTGTAAAAATTCTTCCCTGTCTGCCCGGCGAATCACTTTCTGTGCAAATGGTTCTTCCCAATGAAAATGTTCAGTTAAATGGTTTATATGGCATTCACTCGCTGCTTCAGGTAATCCTTCATGATTTAAGAGATGCACCAACAACATTTCCAGAGCAAATTCCACTCGCTGCCGATGTCTTCTCCGAATAACGGCCAGAATCCCTTTATCCGGCGCCAACAAATAAACCAGCAAAAAGATTATTCCGATCATTAAGCCGATAGATCCAGCAATAGAAGCATCCAGTAGATGGGCTAACCAATACCCCAGGATGGATGCCACGGCGCCGATGAAGGCACTGAGCAGCAGCAATACCGCCAGACGATCTGTCAACAGATAGGCAGATACGGGAGGACCAATCATTAAGGCCACCACCAGAATTGAGCCCACCGCATCGAATGCCCCAACCGCCGTGATGGATACTATGGTCATTAAACCATAATGAAGCAATGAGGGAAAAAAACCTAAGGCACTGGCCAAACCACTATCAAAAGTTGCTAATTTCAATTCCTTGAAAAAGAAGATAATGAACAGCACATTTAGCAGTAAGATGCCGCCCATCAGATATAAGGAGCGAGGCCCAATATCCCAGCCAAAAATCACCATTCGATTGAACGGAGCAAAGGCCAATTCTCCCAGCAGAACCGAATCGGTATCGAGATGAATGTTTCCGCCGTATCGGGAAACGAGAATCACCCCGATACTGAATAAAAACGGAAAGATCAATCCGATGGCCGCATCCTGGCGCACCAGGCGAGTGCGATGCAGCAATTCAACCAGACTCACCGTCAATACACCGGTTAAAGTAGCCGCAATGACTAAAAACGGAGAAGTAAGATCACGAGTAATAAAAAAGGCCAGCACAATTCCCAACAGAATAGAATGACTGATGGCATCGCTCAACATGCCCATCCGGCGCAGTATCAGAAAAACTCCCGGTAGAGCACAGGCCATAGCCACTACCACTGCGATGAGTTGGATTTCCAATTGAGTGACGGTCATTCTGTGATTGCTCCTCTTTCTGCCATTTGCCGGGCCTGCTCCCAACCTCTGGGAGTTAGAATCCAGTTCCCATCGGATTTTCGATCCACCCAACCCATTGATTTCAACTCCTTCAAGCTCCGATCAACACCGCCGTGTCCAATGCTCATGGTTCGCAGAACTTCAATAGGGTGACCATGTTCAAGATCCTGATGCTGACGCGCTAGAATATAAAGGTCGCTGAGCACCGCTTCCAATTGGAGCTGGCGTCGGTTTTTTTGCTCAGTTACCCAGCGCCAGACCAGACCACGATTAGTCGCCAGAAGTATGGAAAAAAATACAATGGCACTGATACACAATACAATCATGGGTCCGGTAGGTAACCGAGGGGTCAAACTGCTGATAATTGCTCCACCCACACCAGCCATTGCACCAAACAGACTGCTCAAGATGACCATTACTCCCAGTCGATCGCTCCATTGCCGGGCAGCCGCCGCCGGGGCAACGACCATGGCGCTCATCAGCACCACCCCCACCGTCTGTAAACCAATGACAATGGCGATGACCAACAGACTGGTAATCAAAATGTCCAGAATATGTACTGAAAAACCCAGACTGGCGGTGAAATCAGGGTCGAAACTAAAAATTTTAAATTCTTTCCAGAATGCCAAGATAAAAAACAGGATGATCGTACTGATGATAAACATTGTGATAAGGTCACTTTGCAGCAAGGCAGCTGCCTGACCAAATAAAAATTTTTCCAGACCAGCTTTAGTAGCATATGGCTGGCGTTGAATAAAGGTGAGTAGAACTAAACCCAAT
>CAYMXZ010000234.1:0-5567 GCA_964394475.1 uncultured Caldithrix sp.
GCGGTAAACAGTTAAGCGATCGCCATACTCTGGTCGAATTGACTCATCGGACGATTGAGCAGGGTTTTGAAGAGAATTATGGATAAATCCCGGTAAATTTGCTCCCGGCTTTTCAACGATTTTCCGGCACATACCCTTAGTAAAAAATATATCACCAACGCCCCTCTATTCTTCCTCCAGATTGCTCAAAAACTTTTCCAGCCTTTTAATGGTAAGCGGTGCCGAACCTTCATAATGATTATTCACATTGACATACGTTTCAATTTTCTTTTCTAACAAGTCTTTAATGATTTCAGCGATTAGTTTAAGCTCCTCATCTCTCGGTTGGATAATTCGATTCCAATTTCCCGCACTGCGAGTTTCAATCTCTGCCCGTTCAGGCCCGTGCAGACGAATAATCACTCTGCGTTCCAGCCAGGTCTTAAATTTCTTATACAAATCAACTATCGAAGGCAGATAATATCCCTGCAGAAAAACATGGCTCAATCCATGTGCCCTTAAAAATTCAAAATACTCATCGTTCAAATAATTGGGATTACGGATCTCAACCGCATATTGAAACTCAGAAGGCAGGCGGTTAACAAAATCAGCAAACTTCTCCTGAAATACCGTTTGTGATGGCATTTTTTGTTTATTTAAATATTCAAACTGAAACATCAATGGGCCCAGATTTTTTCTCAAAGGTTCAATGGACTCCAAAAATTTATTTAGAAGCTCCACTGACAAAAAATGCGGATTGGCGACTAAGGGTTCATTTTTATTTTTTTGATAAAAATGAGTTAAGGTCACGCTATTGGGAATTTTTATGCTGAACTTAAAGGCGGTTGGTACCGATTCCAGATATTCCTGCACCGTTGATGGCGACGGTAAAACGACTTTGTTTTTGCCAAACAACGACCAAAACCACTGATCGATTTCCACCGTCTTATAGTGCCGCGAATACTCCTGCAAATAGTTGATCGGTTTTTGATCAGAATAGAGTATACCCCTCCAGGAATCATATTTCCAGCTGCAGGTACCTATATATAAACGTTCCATAATCTATTTATAAATTTTCCCGATTTATCTCTGAAACACGAATCAGTGCACCGTAACGTGATAAACGAATTCCATATTGAAACCAGATAAAAAACTGCAGAAAAATAAATTCCAAAAATAAACCAGAAGTGGATGTATCAGATAGAAACGACTGAATCTTCCAGTAGAGAAACATCGCCAATGTCCAGAAAACTGCCAGCAGCAAATAAACAAGGTAAATGGAAAGAGGTCGCTTGATAAAGCCGACAACGGCCGTCCAATACGCCCGTAAAATAGAAGATTGATCTTGAGAGACTAACTGCATTCTTGACAAATCGAAAAGCAGAGACGCCAGCAGGATAAAGAAAAATGCCACCACTGCCCAGCCCAGAAAAAAATAAAAATATATATTTTCAACGAAGACGGATGGTAAAAGTAAACTGACTGGCAGGTAAACAATTATACTTAATAAGATGAGAAAAAAAAGAACGATGAGGTGCACCAGACTTAGCAAAATAATCCGAACCAGGAATCGCCCTGATTCGGTGAGCAGATACCTTACCGTCACCTGTCTCTTCCCCAGAAAAATAGATATAATCCCACCCGAAAGCAGCAGCGAAAAAACCATCACCAGTAACTTACCTAAAAGTAAAAGCCTTCCCGTGGATGCAAGAGACTCTGAAGAATAGTGAAAAAACTCCATGAAATAGGTGTACTCATTTGCCTTTTCCAATATATGAGAAGCCACCCGCTGCGAAAAAAAGCGATTAAATTCAGAAAGATAAGGGAAAAGAAATAAAAGGGAAATCAGTACATTAATCGACCAGAAAATAAAAATAAGTTTTTTCCGTTGAAAACTATCGATGAATCCCTGTTTAATACTTTTTACAATCATCTCTCTATTCACTTTAAAATAGGAATAACCCTAAAAGCGTCTGTTGGTATAATTTCATGGTTTGCAGCCAGTGTCGGATGGTTGCCTTATAATTATTTTTGATGGTCAGACTGTTATTCGTCCAATTTACATCCAGAGGAACCCGCTGCCCGGTATTGACCCAGGCTATTTTAATAGGACTCTGGCTATTATAGTCAAGAACAAAGACCGAATCTTCCCCATTCCATTTCTGTCTCAATATTTCCCCATTATCTAAAACAGAAAAAACTTCTACTGGAAAAATAAAATCACCTGCTCTCCTGACAACCACCCGGTTGTGGAAATTAGAGATAGAATCAGGTAGTACACTGATTTTTTCCGCAAATACTGAATCAATACCGTAATCCAAAATTCTGGTTGACCAGAGGGCTTGTTCGAAGAACCAATCCAGATCCTGTTTCACAACTGAATCGACGATCATTAAAAAATCACGGGTGGTGGGATGCTTGAATTTCCATTTCTCATAATATTTTTTTATTACCTGATCCATGACTGAGGTGCCTGCTAAATTTTCCAGAGTCTGAAGCATCAGAGCTGGCTTGGAATAGCAGCTTACCCCATAACTTTTCACTGAGTATTCCCAGCTGGGCCTCACAACAATGTCCACATCGGGTCGTCGCAAATAAGATCGTCGATATTCATCAATCTGACCAACTTGAATGTTGAACAACTCCGACTTAGAGCCACTTGCGCCATATGCCTGGTTCATCACTTTCAGGGTTGCATAACTGGTGAATCCTTCATCCAGCCATGGCTCATTTGCCTCATTGCTGGCCAGAATTCCATAAAAATATTGATGAGCATACTCATGGATGGCCACTTCCTCCGGGTAAAACCTTAACTTGCTCGGAATGCCCCACACCGATCCGACCGTTATAAAACAGGGGTATTCCATTCCACTGGCTTTGAAGGCGTGTAGTGGCGGATCAACTACTGTTAGCTGAGGATAAGGATAAGGCGCAATCCATTTGTTGAAACACTTTATGGCATGAGTTAAAGCCGTAAAATAACGTTCTTTTTGACTGCTATGTTCTGGAGCATATAGCAGATGAACCTGAATTCCTTCAATCAGGCGGGTTTCTTTTCTGAATTTTGGCCAGGCCACCAGTGCAAAATCATGAACGTCCTCTGCTCGAAAATAGCAGGTTTTTAGGGAATCATTCCGTATCTCCTGTGTTAATACCCCCGTGGCACCTACCAGATAGTGAACAGGAAGAGTGAATTCCACTTCATACATGCCAAAATCCGCAAAAAATTCGCTCATTGGAAAGAATTGATGACAGTGCCATTGACCATCCAGATACACTCCAATCTTCGGGAACCATTGACCGAAGAGAAAGAATTCATCAGAATATCCGGTTCTGGCTATGATTTTGGGCAACCTGCAGATAAAATCTATTTCGAAAGAGACTTCCTCTCCCGGAGCAATTGCTCTTGGCGATTTGATCCGAATTACCGTAGAATCATGTTGATTGCTGTCGTTGGGTTGGACATATTCTATCTGTGGAAGAAGATCGTGGGTATTATTTAAAACAAACCGTTGAATATCGATTCCCCCTGATTCCTGTGGATCAAGAGTAGCGGAAGATTTATACATTTTGGGGGTCTGTGATAAAAAGGTGCTCCTTTCGTTGCGGAAAGCATTCATATACAAATGAAAATAAAATTCACTGGTTGGTTTTTGCGAAGGATTTCGCCAGCGCAAGATCTCGGTAGCCGTAACCTGTTTTCTTTGACAGTCGAGAGTGGCTTTAATATGATAATTAGCCACCCGATTTGACAGTGGTTTTTCAAAAATAATTTGAGCTTGAATAGATAATTGAAACAAAACGAGAAAGAAAATCCAGCATGGCTTTTTCATGTGATTTTCCCAAAGACAGGTTTTCAAAATCGAAATATACGACTCTCCCTTGAGGTTTATCATTAACACACCCGGTTGCGCCCTGACTCCTTCGCTCTGTAAAGTGCCTTATCGGCCATCATGATCAACTGATAGGCATTGCTTCCATCTTCTGGAAAGGAGGCGACACCTGAGCTGATCGTCAATTTCTCACCCTGCGGTGATTTAATTTTGGGAAGCTCTAAGGATTCTACAATTTGTCTTAATTTTTCAGCGGTCTTCCTGGCATCTTCCTTGGTTAATTCGGGACAGATGATGCAGAATTCTTCTCCGCCGTATCGGCATACCATATCACTGTTACGGGTGTTTTCCAGCATCGCCTGCGCAATCCGCCGCAAGATTAAATCTCCGGCTTGATGCCCATAGGTATCATTATAAATCTTGAAAAAATCAATATCAATCATGATGAGAGAAAAAACAGATTTATGCCGCTGGGCACGACTGACTTCTCGATTCAGCTGAAGAAGAAAATAGCGATAATTGTATAAATCGGTTAGCGGATCCGTGATAGCTTCCTTTTCCGCTTTCACAAAAAGAAACCGCAATTGTTCCATCAGCACTAGATTTTGATACATATAACTGGCAGTTTTAATAAGTGACTCTAAAAAACCATACTCCTCACCTAAAAAAAGATCGCGCCGGGAATGATAATTGTCCAGAAAAATAAAACCGGATTGGTACAAATACTCATTGGAAAGATATTCGTTTAGATTATTAATAATTATATCTACATCCAGATTTTCCTGATCCGCCAAGGTTGGAAGGAAAGATTCCAACAACGGCAGGATTCTATCCCGATTATCCGCCGATTTGTATTTGTTAATTGGTATCCCAAAGTAAGCAAAGACAAATTGATTGGATTGAAAATTTTTTAAAAAATCACGCAGCTTAGCATCCTCTATTTGATCCAGATGACGAAGAAACCACACGTTTTTGTTTTCAAAAAGTTTAGATATAAAAGGAGTTTCTAAGGGAGATCGATAATTCCCCCAGGTTTTTGGATCAATCCCCCTGGCATATTTGATTTCCATCATCAAAGTTTCGACACCCGTCGCAATAAAGGCACCGCGGTCAAATTGAAAACGATGACAAATTTCATCAATCATATTTTTAATGAATAGGTCCGGATTCGTATGAGCCTGCAAAGCCGATAGAATTGCCAATACATTTTCCAGAGATTGGCTGTAATCTTTTAATCGTTGAGAGGTACTTTCTAATTTCTTATTGAAAAGTTCCAGTTCTTGCACTTTCTGTGACAGGCGTTTCACTAAAGCGACTTCATATTCCTGGTGATAGATTTCTCTTTTTTCCGGTTCGATAAATTCTCTTTTGCCTTCAAGAAACTGAAGTAATTGCTGAGGAAATTTCTGAACATCAATAGGTTTGGTAATAAAACCATGGCAACCAGCTATGAGCGTCTTTTCACGTGCATTTTCTTCCTGCAGGGCTGTAAGAGCAACAACAATCACATCTTTCAATTCTTTTTTACTTTTCAACTGCGTGGTTAATTCATCACCGCGAATATCTGGCAAGTCAATATCCATAATGATCAGTCGGGGACGTTCTTTCAGGGCAATTTCCATTCCCTCCATACCATTCACGGCTTCAAGGTAGTGAAATGGCGGGCGCGAAAGAATTTTTTTCAATAAAATCCGTGCACCCGGATCGTCTTCGATATACAGCACTTTTATGGTATTTTTTTTAGGCATCCTGACA
>CAYMXZ010000235.1:0-5518 GCA_964394475.1 uncultured Caldithrix sp.
CTCATAGGAGACTTGCACTCCCAAGTATCAGCGCCCTGCCGGGCGCACATAAAAAAAGGGACATTCCGAGGAATGTCCCTTCGGGGAGACCAATGGATAAGGTCACATACTTAATGCGCAATTCCACTCAGAATATATTCTAAATTTCCATTTGGGCCATTGGTATATATTTTTACACTCACTGGATTAACATCATTTGAGTCAGGTTTGGAATCAGTGAGTGTAAAGCTGAAAAATGTCCAGGCGGGACTCTGGGTATCAGGCAGGGTAAGATTGACATTTCCAGTCGCTTCTACATCACCTTTTTCCACCGTTACAGCAATAGAAGTACCACTTGCCAATGGATTATTATTTTGATCGGATACCCGATAGGCAAAATACTGACTTCCTCCATTCGGTACATCAATGGTAGAAGGGTTTACCGAAATCTGCGGCACTCCCGAGAAAAGCACAATAGCGAATGCTTCTATTTCATTCTGATTTTCATCGGCAGTTCGTCCGGTCACCGTTGCGAAACCAGCCCCTAAGGTTGGATGCAGCGGTTTAGGGGCAGCTGACACCAGACGGACTGAAGCCTGTCCCAGTAAATCAGTAAAAGCAGATCCTTCTATCAATCCACCAGTGGTGGTAAAGTAAACCGCCGTCTCTGGTTTAACCGGATTACCGTATTTGTCGCCCACATAAGCCGTGATTCGATCGATCAATCCAAAAATATTATATCCCGGAAAGTTTAATTTTTCAACCGCCAGACTAAAATGAGTGGAATCGGGTAGTCCACCATGAATAGCTACCGCTACCGGCATGGAGCGGATGATCTGGGTTCCAAGGTGAACCTCAGCAATCAATTGGACAACACCTGATTTTGTACCGCTGAACAGGCTGGTTTTGGCTAAACCTCCCGCGCCAGTACTGGCACTGGTAGGTGAAATGAAGCAGCCTTCCCCCGGATTTGAACCAAGGATGAAATCGACCTGCACCGAATGCTGTAAATCCACCGGGGTGCCAGAAGAATCCTGCACCTGAAAAGCAATCTCTGCCACTTCGGGAGAGCCGCTCTCCCGCACTCCAATACTATTGGGATTCACACCAGACAGGATAATGCTGGCCGCCGCACCGCTTGGCATCGGGGTCGTCTCAGTCGGTCGTAAAGCTAAACTCAAATCGCTGACTGTTCTGCCTGGACTTGCTACTACCTGTAAAGTATCAGCCATATAACTTTCCTTAAAAGCACGCAAACGCACTTCCACAGCTTCTTCCACTTCTAATTCCAGATTAAAAGTTCCATTGGCATCGGTGAAGGTGGAAATCTCCGGATATTCCAGAACGAGCACTACGGCATTCGCTACCGGCGCCAGAGTTTCGGAATTGACCACCTGTCCGCTCAGAACCGCCTTATTTTTATTTTCCTCCGCTGGATTATCGCAACTCCACAGGAACAGCGATACGAGGAACAATAAAAGACCCAGCTTAAAAATTTTATTCATTTCTATCTCCACCATTTATTTTTCAGTCGCTTGATTTCTATAATTTTCCAGGCGTTTCTGCATGGCCCGGTGATAATTCCGTAACAGGTCATTCTTTTTGCTCGCTCGCATCTCAAAACGTTTGGTCAAATTTGGCAAGAAGTCTGCTTTCAGAAGAATCAATAATTCTTTTTTGGAAATTTTCCTGGATTCGTACCCAAATAGATAACGCAGACCAAAGAACCACCACGGCAAATCTTTAAGGAAGGGTACACCTTCGCGGGTGGTTCCGTCTTCATTCAAATAAAGGCCGCCAATAATAGTTTCTTCACCATCTAACAGCATGACATCGGTTTTTGCCTGCGTTTTCAAAATTTCCAGACCAGTTTCACCCTGACGCGAACTGCTTCGTTCTACCTGCAACTGGAGTATACAGAAATCGATGGAATCGCGGCGCAGAATAAACGGTCGCACATCGATGATCGATCCAGTAGATACAAATTGGGTCAGGGTATTACCGGCAAAGTCCTGAACGGTAGTGGACACATCAGTACCCACCTGGATTCGCCCCTGTCCGCCGGATTTCACAGTGACCTGTGGGCTGGCGATAATTTCTCCCAGATTATCCGATTCCAGGGCTTTGAAAGTAGCAACAATATCTCCCCAATCCATATCCGGTGCAATATCCAGCTGGAAAAGTCCGGTTTTGGTATCAGAAGCTGTCATGGAGGCTTCCGCATTAATTTCACCGTCCTTAAAAATATTCCAGCTCATTCCAGCTTCACGAATCTTGGAAAGATTTGTTTCAAAAAATACGGCATTAATGATGACTTCCCGACTGTCAAAATCTGCCATATATTTTCGCTGTTCAGCTGTCAAATTATCTCCAGCTTTGGCATCTTTAATGGAGCGAATCTGAATATATTCCGCATATTCATCATACCACAATTCATGTGAGCGCAAAATCAATTCAAAGGCATCCAGCCAATGCATTTTGTCAATATCCTCTCCAATGGGAAAATTTCTGGACTCTGGATCAATAATAATTTTTCCGACAAATTTTTTGCTCAACTCATTGAACAATTCCAGGACTTGCTGGAAGGTCATGGTGCGAGACAGTGAAATCATTTCCTCCGGTGCTTTATACACGTTCCGCAACTCTTTGATTTGCCGGCGATTTTGACCCAGCAGAACTTGTGATCCCAACAGGATCACTAAAAAGACCAAGATACCAATTTTTGTGTTCATGATGCCTTTTCCGATTTTTATTTGCTTTTCGTTTTTCCCTTAGTTTCCTCACCAAAACGTATATGAAGTGAGAATTTTTCTACAATCCCACCTTTATTTAAAATGAATTCCGCTTCATTATTTTCTGCATCAATTCGTTTCAGATAGCCAAGATAAACTCGATCTCCTTCCTTCAACTCGTGAATCATCCCTCCGGCATCGGCCAGTATAATACGATCATTGATAATGGCCTTCAAATCCGCCCTTTCGACTTCTGGCAGACTATCCACATTCGCTGGGAGATTGCTATAAATAAAAGGATAAAACGGGTTGGTAACCTGGGGCACTCTTACACTGGCCAGGGTCTTTTTAATGGGTGGTAAATCAGGAACATCAGCAAATAACGCCCATATCTCCATCTCGAACGGAATAATAATTTTATACATTTTGGTGTCTTTGTCACGGCTCTCCACCATTCGCAGATTTAATCTTTCAATCTTGTAAAACAGAGGCCCTTTTTCGAGATAGGTAATGAACTCATAAATCACATAAAAGGGACCTTCTCCTTTAATGTTATAAACATTATACTTGTAGCCTTTACCTTCTCGTGTACCTTGAAAGAGCATATCAAAATCCAGCATCCCGCTATATTCCAGAATAGAAATGAGATACCGATAGGATTCGGATGGCGTCACGGCCGGAACAATCCGCTTATCCAGGTTGGCCAATCGTTGTTCTTTTTCCTTGATGATTTTATCAATATTATTATATTCCTGCTCGACACCTTCCAGACTGGCAATTTGTTTTTTTACTGCTGTAATTTTTTTCTCTACCTCCTTGATTCGGGAAGGATAATGGTAAAATACAATATAACCGCTGACACTGAATAAGAGTAAGCAGAGAACACTTAATACGATGATGTTTCGAAGTTTATACGACAAAGTCCTTCTCCTTTTTTTATTCTACCGGTAATTTCGAATTCATTTCAAACTGATAAACCGTTCTCTCCCGGATCGATTGCACCAATACACTTTTTAAATCTCCATCACTCATCGCATTCGACAATAATGGAATTCGATCTTTATAGACTGAGTATCCTTTCAGCGTCACATTATTATCAGTTCCCGGCGTAATCTCTGTTAACCATATTCGACCAATTCTATCCTGATTTTTAGAAAGTTTATATAAAAATTTATTCCATCTTTCGATACCCACCGACATTTCATCGACCACACCGAAAGCTTTTTGATAATTTTCCAGTACTTTCTTCTTTTGAGCTAATTTGGAATCAATATCTTTTAGATAAGCCAGCTCCTGTTCTACAGCTTTTCGTTGCGCCATAACCTCCGTCAACTGTTTCTGCTGTTCGATAACCTTTACCGTGGTCAAGAAACTAACCGCTGGCAGACTGAATAACAGCAACCATCCGATGAAACCTAATTTGAACCGTTTCTGGCTTTCACGGAAAGTGTGAGGTAATAAATTCACCTGATAATTATATCGGTCTTTATTTCGGGCAGTGCGCCAGGCAGAACCAATAGCTACCGCATACTTGGAAACATTTAATTCTTCATCATAAACTTCCAGATCTTGCAGCTGCAGATAATCAATCTGAATATTCTGGGGTAGTTTCTCCTGCAAGAATTCCTTCAAATGGACTTGATAGGCTTCGCCAGTCAGAATGATATTCTGCACCTGTGGCAGATTTAAATTATCCTGCTCCAGCAAAATTCGGCTGTATATGGTGTGGGTAATATTTTCGGAGTCTAATCCTGCTCCAATGATGTAAGAAATGTTGTAGATTTCATGCCCTTTCATAAAGATGAGGCGGCTATATTCGTTGCCCAGATAAACAATGATAGTATAATCTTCTGCATCGAAGAAGTAATTGGCGTTTACCAGATTGACCAGCGCCGTTTCAGCACTTTCTACAAAGGTAATTTTGGGTAGTACCCGACGGTTTTCTCTTTGCAAATACTGCAACGAGTTGATCACATTGACTTCACTTTCGCGAATAATGGTCATTAGCCGCCCATCGCCTAACTTGCAGATATAAAAGGCATCAGGATGCGAAAGCTGATATTCGGTTCGCTCGCGGGACACCTCTTCCATAACTCGCTTTTTCAACTTGTCACCCTGCAATCCCCAATCGGTCCCAAAATACATGTAATAGATTTGGGGTTCAGAAATAGCAATCCCCATCCGGAATTTTTTAGAAGGGTATTGATACAGCACTCGTTGCAACACTTCAATATTGTCGTAATTTTCTGAATCTTTTTCGGTGATGGTAAAAGTCTCTTCATGGGTATCCTGTGGCTCACCATTTCCCAATCCATTGGTGATATCTGATATATCGGATACGCTATCGGAAAAAATTTCTTTTTGGACTTTCACCGCTTCCAGGGCTTTGGTCATTTTCAGTACCTGACCATCCACCAATTTCAGGCGATTGCCCTGCTGCGCCAAACAGACCACATGCAGGTAGTGCCCTTCTACAAAAAGTCCAACTGACATTTTTCCGGAAAATTCTTTATACTTGGCCATAACTTCCGTCCTGTTTCTTTTAGACTAACTTTAATATTTGTTGAATTCGTCGTTTATTATTGGCAAAATTCACGGCAGTATCCACCGTGATTTTACGTTCAAAGTAAAGTCGAGCCAGGTCTTGCTCCAGCGTCATCATTCCCCATTCCTGACCTTCACTGATCATCTGGTAAATTTCGTTGGTATTATTATTTTTAATAGCGGCACGGATAGAAGGCGTCATCACCATTACTTCTTTTGCTAGCACCTGTTCACCTGAAACTGAAGGAACTAATTTTTGGGAA
>CAYMXZ010000236.1:0-5492 GCA_964394475.1 uncultured Caldithrix sp.
GACCTTAGATGGGGAGTATCTGAAAAGGCACAAAATGGTTCAACCGGGACACTATGTGATGCTGGCGGTAAATGATAATGGACAGGGAATTAAGAAAGAACATCTGGACTTGATTTTTGAACCATTTTTTACCACCAAAGAAGAGGGAAAGGGAACCGGATTGGGGCTCTCCACCGTCTATGGAATTGTTAAGCAAAGCAATGGATATATCTGGGTGTATAGTGAATATGGAATCGGGACAACTTTTAAAGTTTATTTTCCGCGGGAAAAGGGTGAGATTTCGGCCGAAGTTCAAGCTTCTACGCTTCAAAAAAGATTTATTGGCAATGAAACTATCCTCGTGGTGGAGGATGAAGAGGATTTGCGAAGACTGATATGTGAAACGCTGGAAAAGTATAATTATAAGGTATTAGAAGCTCCTCACGGCCTGGCCGGGCTGGAAGTAGGCGAGCAGTGTCAGACTCCCATTCATCTGGTTGTGACGGATGTGGTTATGCCCCAGATGGGCGGCAGAGAATTTGTTGAACGGCTGCAGAAGATTCATCCCGAAATAAAAGTGCTGTATATTTCCGGCTATACCAATAATGCGATTGTGCACAAGGGCATTTTAGATGCGAGCACTAACTTTTTGCAGAAACCTTTTAGTATCTCCGAATTACTCGAAGTTATCCGCCAGTTATTGGACCGGCCACCCTCTTCGAAGAATTGAGACAGCCTTTAAGCAAACCAGGGCGAGACGACATTCAATTTCCGGAAGGATCGAAGCGAATTTTATGGGTAGGTATAAATAAAAAAGGGGTGAAAAAATCACCCCTTTCATTTTTTGATATAATTAAAGTTTTATTTCAAGAACATTAAAAAACTGGCCATCAGCATTAGGTCTGGAGCACCATCGTCCAGGCCGAATCCCAGTCCACCACGAACCCGGCTACCGCCGGAAAGACTGTAGTCAACACCGCCGGAGAGCAGAGCATAATCACCTTCGGTATGAAAATTCAATTCCCCAATAACATGGAATTGATCATTAATGGGATAGATAGCGCCACCACCGATAAGAATGGAGGATTCATGATCGGTTTTTTCCTCGAGTTCCAAAGTGTTTGGGTTAAACTCAACCGTCGTTGTTTCGATAAAATCCAAACCCAGCACACCGGTAATAACCATTCCGTTAGCTAATGGATAACGCAGAGCTCCGAAAGCACCGAAATTAAGACTACCCTGGCCTACATCCTCACTGCCGATGGGAAGAGTAAGATAGCCGCCAGCTGATAAATTAAATTTCTCTGGAATAATTAAGTATCTTCCAGCCACTGTTAAATCGGATATTCCGGATTGACCATCTCCGACTTCCGGACTAAAATTAACGAAACCCCATTGGGCACCAACTTCTAATTTGGGATTAATCGGATAACCACCCTGTACTCCAATTCCCCAGCTGCTGGCATAATCGTAATCGCTGTAGTTAAATCCTGCCTCACCATAACCACGAGAAGATATCGTTGCATCGCGGAGAAATGTCTGGAATAAATGCACATCCGTTTTTACGGCATCCTGAGCGAAGATGGGTAAAATACCGATTAGCACGAATAGAATGAAAAGACCGTACTTCATTATGCCTCCATTTAATTGTTTTGGTTTATTGAAATTATTTGATTTGATTTTTTTATAAGAAACCCCCGACAACTATCGGGGGTCTCTCATCGATAAGAGCTTAGCTAACTCTTGCGAACATTAGTCGCCTGTAAACCCTTTGGTCCTTCTGTAACTTCAAATTCAACTTTATCGCCTTCATTTAAAGTGCGATACCCTTCGGATACGATAGACGTATAATGGACAAATACATCTTCTCCGTTCTCACGACTGATAAATCCATAACCTTTGGGACCATTAAACCACTTTACTACACCCTTTTCCAAGACACATACCTCTCTTAAAATTGTACTTATGTAACATCTGCCTCTGCCAGCTTTTTTGTCTGATTGATGTGAAGTGCCAGCATCGACTCCGGTTACGTTATTTGACCGCTAAAATTAATTTGTTTTTAATTATCGTGCAAGAAATTTTTTGTTTTAGCTTTTTGTTGATTTTTTCAATTTGAAAAATTGCTTAAAAAGCTGAATGAATGGTAATAACGAAAAACAGCTGGTTACCTTACCCAATCTCGTTAAACGATGCTTCTGAATCGGCAACGCTTCACATAGAAATAATAATTGGAAGCGTTAAAATTTGGCTCAGTCTGTTTTGTCCGTTTTCCGAACTTCAAGTGATAATTACGCATCGATATGATTGGTCGGTATCAATTAATTTTTCTTCGTCAGCTGACTGGTCAATTTATTGTTCAAATTTTCAAGATCGCTTCTTATCTCGTCGAAACTTTCCAGATGACCTTCTATTTCGGCATCAGGGTTTCGTTGACGGCTCTGGGCCAGAGCTTCACGAACCAATTGGAGTGCCGCCTCAGGTTTCCCTTCTTCGCTCAGCACTCGAGCAATCCAGTATTTGCACTCAACCTGATAGCCAATCGATTGATAGGGATAATCTTTAATTATTCCCAGAATCTGCTCAAAAGTTGATTTCACTTCTGCCCATTTTTGTTTCTTGGCTAAAAATTTCCCTTTGAAATATAAATCAGTGAGATTTGGAGCTTCTTTCATTTGAATCGCACGGATCGTGAGCTGCAATCCTTTATCATAATTACCGAAATCGTATAGAGCAGCCAAAAGCACATAAAGAGCATCATACATAGCATAGCGTCCGTGATCAACGGCGAATTGGAGTTGAGCTATTCCCAGCTCCCGTTTATCAGGGATCCAGAAAGTAATGATGCGCAGAAATTTGGATTTAGCGGTTCGCCAGTAATAATAGGAACCCAATCCGAGATATATATCATACAGAGTAGAATCTTTTTGCAGGGCTTTTTCAAAATGACCGATACCGCGTTGCGCATCACGGTAGGCGCCGATAAAGTTGAGCTTGCGAAAGCGATTAAATCCCCGATAACCATAAGCCCCGCCGATATAAAAATGCAACCAGGGATCTGTGCTTTTGGTCAGTAACACGTTTCCTACTTCGATGGATTTTGCCACATTTGTTTCTACTTCTTTGTGATAGCGGTTGATACGATAAGTGCTCATAAAACTTTGCAGGACGGCTGCTTTAAAAAAGTAAGGAGCCGGATGATCGGGACGTTTTTCTATCAAGCTGTCGGTAATATGAATTGCCAGATCATATTGATCACGGAAAGTGGCATGGACAATCCGGAGAAGACTCTGATCAAAAATGGTATCGGCTGGAGTTTTTGCATCTGGTGGAACATGCGGAATCCGTTCTTTCAGATCAGCTGCCTTTACTCCTAACAGAGCAATAAATATAAAGATGGCACTGTTTCTTAAAAGATTGGCGAACATAATCCTCCAATTGTGTATAATCGATAGATAGAGAAGTATACCTGTTTCATTCTCATATGAATTCTTTTATAAAATCTAAATTACTCATTAAATTGCAGAAAGTAAATTTTAATAAAAAAAAGCTCTGAATCAATATTCAGAGCTTTCAGTCAACGGCTCGCGTGGACTGTTTATTTACTCTTCAATTTTTCTAAAGTACTTCTAATTCGTTGTTTCTCATTTTCATCTTTTACCATACTTAGAGCTTTGCTATAATATTCAATCGCATTTTTATTATCGCCTTTAATGGCGTAGCCCTCTCCCAGACTATCATATACATTCCAGGATTTGGGATAGTCTTTTACATTTTTCTTGAAAATTTCAAGGGCCTCATCCACTTTATTTTGTTCTAACAACCGATAACCATAGGTATTCATATCATTTTCATTGGCCAAACTGAACGAATACTCCCGCAGTTTTTTAGCTTCCTCTGCTCTATCCATTTTTTCCAACAAACTGGCTTTGGTCTGCAAATTGGTGAAATTTTCATTGATAGATATGGAACGCTCTATCCAATCGAGAGCTTCCGTATAATTCAGATTATGACGCAGACAGTAATTGGCAGCTTGATTCCAGGGCTGCCAGTAAAATTGTGGTAATCCGCGCAGTTCCTTGCGCATATGTGCCAGAACAATGGAAGGAACATCAAATTCGACCCGGAAGGGAATGGCTAATTTTTCCCAGTAGAGTGTGACCATGGCCGAGTTGTCGGTGAGATGATCAAACCGGTAACTTAGTCTTTCTTCGAAGGGGGCTTCCCGTGGAGTGACGGTAATTCGCAGAACATCATCTTTTTCATCATATCCATAGCTTCCCCAGCCAGTATTTACACTGCTGAAAATGATTGTCCACACCGTTTCAGTCGGGATCATATGCAAGCCATACTTCCCGGCGGCCAGATCTTTCCCTTCTACTTTTACCGGATCGGAAAAGCTGATAGTGGTGTTTTCGTCGGCCCCGGCTCGCCATACCTTGCCATACGGTACGAGTTCTCCCCAGATGGCGCGTCCCTTTACTCCCGGCCGGCTGTAGGTAATGGTGATTTTGCTTAACCCGATCTGCTGAGTAATCTCAGCCTGAGGACTTACTCGGGGAGTAGTCAACGAGGGCTGAGCCAGCAGGAATTCCACGGCAAATCCCAGAATAATAATCAGCGATACCAAAAAATGGTACTTTCTTCGCATAAAGACCTCCATTGAATGAATGGTTGATTTATTTTTAAAGATAGGTTGATAAACGTTTTTTTCGGGGAAAAGTTACTTGAGATAAGAGACATAATTCGTTGATCCACGAATTTCCCGAATTTAAACAAATTTTTCTTAGAGGTGTATGAATTATATTTTAGTGTGAATTTGTAAAATTTGTGGACGAATTAAGGTTTTCACTTTTGCTATCTTCATGTAAAGCCTGAAAAACTGTTTTGGCGACTTTTTCAGGTAGATTACCTTTTTGGATCAACTCCTGTAGGCTGGCCTCTCTTACTTTTTTTAGAGAGCCAAAAGCTTTGAGGATGGTTGCTTTACGATGAGGTCCAATTCCCGCAATATCATCCAGCGGGGATCGTAAAGTCCTTTTGCCGTGCAACTGACGGTGATAGGTGATCGCAAAACGGTGTGATTCGTCCCGGATCTGCTGAAGCAGCTTTAGCCCGGCTGAACTCCTGGGAATGTTCTGTGCTTCACTGACTCCAGGTATAAATACTTCTTCCAGCCGCTTGGCCAGTCCGATTACTGGCTGGTTCGGGATTCCCAGCTCTTTCAACACCTGCAGTGCACTGGATAATTGTCCCTTACCGCCATCCACTAAAATTAAATCAGGGAGAGGTTTGTTTTCTTCCAGCAAACGTTTATAGCGTCGATAAATGACTTCTCGCATCATGGCAAAATCATCCGGCGCGTCCTGGCAACGAATTTTAAAATGCCGGTATTCACTTTTGCGCGGCTTGCCGTTTTCAAAATAGACCATGGAAGCAACGGCATCCTGTCCCTGCAGATTGGAAATATCAAAGGCTTCAATTATTCGGGGGGGATGAGATAGTTGTAAATC
>CAYMXZ010000237.1:0-5473 GCA_964394475.1 uncultured Caldithrix sp.
GTGATCGGAATTGCCACTAATTTAAATTTTCTGGAACGCCATTCAGAGGCGCTGACTATTCTGCGAAATTTTCTGACCAAAGTCCACACCTCCATCGAAAAGAGACAAATTTTATCCGCCATGATGGTTTCATATCTCGACCACAACGATTATACTCAAGCGCTGGAAATTAATGATTCACTATTAAGCATTGCCATGCAAAACGAGGATATCAGAGGGATTTTGTTGAGCTACCAGAGCAGGGGAATAATTTTATTTGAACTTGGAAGAGTTGATGAGGCTCAGCATTTTTTACTTTTATCTCAGGACATCATTCAAAAATCTGATCTATCCCCGGAATTTAAAGCGAATGCTCAAACAGATATTTTATATCAACTCGTCCGGATCAAAATCGCCAGGAATGAACTCACTGAAGCCAAAATTAAAGCAGAAGAATTTGGGCGACAGGCCGAATTAAAGAACAATCGTCCGCAAATCTGGCGATATCATGAACTACGGGGACTGATCGCCTTGAAAGAAAAAAAATATGATGAAGCATTAGGTGAATTCCGACGCTCCAATCTGCAGGATCCTCATATTCTATTCCAGATGGCCGTGGCTTATCGAGCAAAAGGGGATGTGAGCCAGGCGAAAAAATTTTGCCAAACGGTCATAAATTATCACGACTTAAACAGTATAAGCTATTCCTTCGTTCGGCATAAAGCTCAGGCTTTGTTAGTGGAAATGGGAACAAGCTAATTCCGATCACCGATAGTCAATTTTTATTCGCTTCAACGAGAAATGACCTCAACTTTGTTAATGAGATTGTGATTTCCATAGATGACTGTATTTATAACCACTGCCGGTATTAAAGAGAACTATTTTTTCTTCCGGAGTCAGCCAGCCCATTTTCTTCAATTTCTGGAGGGCAGCGAGAGTGGCTCCACTTTCCGGTGACACAAATAATCCCTGCCATTTTCCAATTAATTCAGCCCCTTCCAGCATCTCCTGATCCGAGACCGCCACAGCTATCCCCTTACTCTCCGTAATATTTTTAGAATGATAAAATCTCCAATCGTGGAGGGGACTCTTAATCCATCGGCAATGGTATGAGCATCACACCAGGGTTCCGCCGAATTTTTACCTTCCTGAAAGGCTTTTACCAGCGGAGCACAGCCTTCGGATTGAACAACTACAAAGCGCGGTCTTTTCTGATCAATCCAGCTTAATTGCTCCATTTCCTGGAAGGATTTCCACATTCCAATAATACCCGTTCCGCCACCGGTGGGATAAATAATTACATCGGGCACGGTCCAACCAAATTGCTCGGCTAATTCATAACCCATAGTTTTTTTTCCTTCCACTCGATAGGGTTCCCGCAGGGTCGATAGATCAAAACGACCATATTGCCGCGCTTCCTCTCTGGATAATTTACCACAATCTGAAATTAATCCTTCAATTAGTTTCACATTAGCCCCCAGAACCTGGCATTCTATAATAAAATTTTCAGGAACATCCGCCGGCATATAGACAAAGGCCGGCAAGCCTGCTACGGCTGCATATGCGCTCAAGGCACCTGCCGCATTACCCGCTGATGGAATTGATAATTGCATGGCTCCTAATTCCCGGGCACGCCCCACTGCTACGGCCAGCCCCCGCGCTTTAAAAGAACCTGTGGGATTCATTCCCTCATCTTTAATATAAAGCTGCTGAAATCCTAACCGAGAAGACAGATTCTTTGCAGGAATTAACGGCGTACACCCTTCACCCAGACTGATCATATACCGATGATCCTGAACCGGCAGCAATTCCCTGAACCGCCAGATATTTCGTTCCCGGGTACTCAACTGTTCCTTTTCCAAATGAACCTGAATGCTTTCCAAATCATAGCGTGCTAACAGAGGCATCCCACAACCAGGACAAGTATTCCACAATTTATCCGGATCATATTTTGAATCACAATTTACACATTCCAATTCTTTCAGATAATGCATTTCATCCCCATCAATTTAGTCACCAAATATGCTACATCCTCTTCTTTGAAATTATCCTTCGTCCTCATTCTACCAGCCAGAATAATTTGGAATTCACTGCGCTCATTTAATCTGCAGAATTGTCTAAAATACGACATTATCTGTCTCAGCAACTTCCTCCGAATTTTTCTCATACATGAAAATATGGATTTTTTGCCGTCTGCCTCAAAAAAATTCTCTATGAAAATATTGTATATAAATAAAACTTTCAGTAATTTAAAAACAAAATTTATTTAGCGTTTTGATTTTTACCAGATGTTAAATTATAATAATATTTGTAGGGGATCGAACATGAAATTTCTTCCTGCGGTGGTAATAGGTATGTTCTTATTGCTCCTGATAACGTGCACCAAAAAGCAAGACGGCGGAGAGAGCGCTGCCGGTTCTGATACGATTTCAAAAACTTTGCCGACTGAATTTCAGCAACTCATTGGTTTGGAATTTGGACCCGATAGTTTTCCATCAGAATTCGAGGAACACACCGGCTATGTATTAGGCTTTATGGAAGAAAATGAATACATTATCGATCATGTTTCTCGGGGAACGACCCAATTCGTCTGGTTTTGTAAGCTTACCAGGCGGGATAACCAGGGCCGCCCTTACCTGAAAATTTTAGATATATTAATATTGCCACCCATGGAGAATGACGAGCAATTATTAATGGGGACCTGCAATTTTCAAACACAATCTGATCCGGAAATCATTGCCATTACCAAATTTATTGAAAGCGAAGCCAGAAATGAAATTCGACTTGCCTGGAGGGCCAATCGCACCAAACAGCAGTTTGAGGAAATTTCTCCTTCTCTTATTGAATGCTATGATGAAAGTCTCTATTTATAAATCCAGCCGATGAAGATAGCGCTTATTTCAGCACGCGAATACCTTGATGACAAAAAGTACTGTAAATTGAAAAATCTATTTGATATTACCCTATCCCTGAAAGGACGATGGTTATGGAAATCTTAGGTATAGATATTGGCGGATCAGGCGTAAAAGCCTCGATAGTTGATACTCAAACCGGAAAATTATTGGATGATCGGCAACGGATTCCGACTCCTCAGCCGCCGAAACCAAAATCGATTGCAAAAGCGGTGGCGAAAATTGTTAAAAAATACAATTGGAATGGTCCGATTGGCTGTGGTTTTCCGGCAGTTGTTCAACACGGCATTATTAAAACGGCTTCAAATATAGATAAGAATTGGATCGGAGTGAATGCTGAGCAATTATTCCAAGAATATACGGATTGTCGAACGATCGTCCTTAATGATGCCGACGCAGCGGGTATTGCTGAAATGCAATTCGGAGCGGGTCGCGGTAACAAGGGTGTGGTGGTCATTATCACCGTAGGAACCGGTATTGGTTCAGCCGTTTTCGCAGAAGGCAAGTTATTCCCCAATACTGAATTTGGTCAGGTTTATCTCGACGGTCAGATCGCCGAAAAGTATACCGCGGATATCGTCAGAAAAAAATTAGATCTTTCCTGGAAAAAGTGGGGAAAGCGGTTAGATAAATATTTACAGCATTTAGAAATGCTGATGTGGCCTGATCTGATTATACTGGGAGGCGGAATAAGTAAAAAATTTGAAAAAATTTCTAAATATCTTACCATCCAATCTAAAATCGTTCCGGCTCAATTGCTGAATGACGCCGGGATAGTGGGGGCTGCACTGGCTGCCGAAAAAATATTAAGCACTTCTCTTTCTGAGATTAGCCGCCACTCCTCACTGCCAGCTTAGCTTTATTACAACCAGTTTTTTACTCCTGCTCCGTCTAAAATAAAAAATTCTCGATCAAATCAAACCCGGGGTAAAATTATAGACTGCTTAAAATAAATTATTCAGAATAATATAATTGCATTGAAATGTTTTGAGCAGTACCACTAAATTGTTTCATGGTTCGATTCAAATTACTTTTGACCGCTGTCTTCTGGGGAGGTACTTTCATAGCTGGTCGGGTTGTCGCCCAGGAAATTGCGCCATTTACGGCTGCTTTTTTGCGTTTTGCTTTTGCTTCCCTGTTTCTGCTAATAATCACCTGGAAAATCGAAGCAAAATTTCCACGGATTGACTGGCATTCCTTCGCTCTTCTGTCTATACTTGGATTGAGCGGGATTGCCGCTTATAACTATTTTTTCTTCAGCGGTTTAAAGACCATTTCCGCGGCTCGGGCAGCGGTGATCATTGCCAATAATCCTATTTTCATCAGTCTGCTCTCCTCTATTTTCTTTAAAGAAAAAATGACAGTGCTCCGAGTGGCGGGAATCCTCTGCTCCGTTAGCGGTGCCATCATCGCCATCACTCATGGAAATCCGGGGAATTTAACAGGACAGTTTGGAATTGGAGAGTGGTATATCCTGTGGTGTGTTGCAAGTTGGGTGACCTATTCTTTATTGGGAAAAAAAGTGATGATAAAATTATCTCCACTGGTATCGGTCACTTATTCTTCTGCTATCGGAACCCTTCTTCTTTTCCTACCTGCCTATTGGGAAAAATTCCCGGCAAAAATTCTTCATTTCTCATGGCAGGGATGGTCTGGGGTATGGTACTTGAGCATTTTCGGTACGGTGCTGGGATTCCTCTGGTATTACCAGGGTATTAAAACCATCGGACCAATGAAGGCGAGTATTTTTATCAATTTTGTGCCTATCAGTGCCCTGTTTTTGTCATACCTGATTCTCCATGAACCGATGCATTTCAGCTTACTACTCGGAACCATCATGGTAGTTGGTGGAGTTTACCTGACCAACAAATCACAGTTGGTTAAAGGTTAACGAATTATTTTTCCCAGTTTATTTTCAGACTGGTTGCTGCAATCTTAATGGCAGTTCCAGATCATTTTTCTCCAGAAGCTCCCGGTTAGTCAGCACAGCTTGACTATTCGCATCCACCACTATTTTTCCCTTATTTAAAATGATCACCCTCTGACAGGTATCAAGAGCCATATCCAGATCATGGGTGGTCAGGATAATGGTTCGAGAAGTATTCTGAAGCCAGCGAATAATCTTTCGGCGGTGGGAGAGATCCAGATTGCTGGTTGGTTCATCCAGGGCGATAATTCGAGGATCCATGGCCAGAACAGTGGCCAGACTCGCCAATTTACGTTCTCCAAAACTGAGGTGAAAAGAGGATCGGTTCTGATAACCATCCAGGCCGACATTATGTAGCGCCGCTTCTACTTTCCATTTGACCTCGTCTGGTTTCAGACCTTGATTCAAAGGACCGAAAGACACGTCTTCAAAAATTGTCGGACAGAATAGCTGATCATCCGGATTTTGAAAAACCACTCCCACCCACTGTTTAATTTGCTTCAGGTTTTTATGATTGATGGGTAGTCCTAAAATCTCCAGTAATCCCTTACCCTGACGCACGCCATTTAAGAGAGTAATCAGTGTTGATTTACCTGAACCATTTGGACCAATAATGGCAATTTTTTCGTTTTCAAATACCATAAAAGAAATATTC
>CAYMXZ010000238.1:0-5471 GCA_964394475.1 uncultured Caldithrix sp.
CTCCTGGATGGCTATACACCGTCCATGGTCCATAGTCCCGGATCCAGATAGAATTGAAAGAGGCGATGATGAATTTGATATTTTGAATGGGAATTCCCCGGTTAATGAGATAGTTTTTAACGGCATTCGAGTCGCTGCAAACCACGTACACCAGACATTCATCCTGGGCGTAGTCGATAATCTGACTGAGAATATACTGGAAGCTGGTCCAGGTAACCATTACCGCCTGCAGTTCTTCCCATTCGGCCAGTGTTCGCACCGCATGAGCCGGGGGATTGATTAAAGCGTCTTCATAGTGAGGAGGTTGATAATAAGGCAGTAACAATTGTTCTTCAGGTGTCAGTTGGTGAGGCAAATCGGTGAATTGGGAATAACCGAGTTGAAAGAGGAGACAAAAACTTATTCCGCCTAATATTATTTTATTCATAGTTGCACCCGCCTTTGGAAATGAAAATATCCTTTTTTCTTAAAATATGAATAAATAACATGCCATTCACAGCTAATTTAATTTTTCGTACCATCATGTGCGCAGCAATAAAAATAGATGCAAAAAAATTGATGGGTATAAAATTAGTGGGAGTTTTATTCCCATACGAGTGGCTCATCTGGTAAAAGCGATTTCAGATATGTAAATAATCGATTTTTTTGGTATGTCATAAATCACATAAATTTTTAAATATTTTATTATATACAATTATTAATTTGAGTTAACTAAAATTTTATTATTATATTACAATAAATTAAAACAAGGAGAGTTGGTATGAAATATCTTATTTTTTCCCTCCTTTTTATTATTTTCATCGTTGTAACTTCTTCGGCACAACTTGCCAATTTATCAATTGATTTACGATTATTTAATTCCGAGGCCCGGGTATTTTATGTGGGGGACCTTGATCCAGCCAATTTGGGAAACGCTCCGAACTATTTCCAGCTGGAAATTCGGAATAATGATCCCGTTGAGCAGAATGTTCGGATTAGATTTGCAATTCTCGGCAATAACACTCCTTTTGTAGAAGGGGAAACTGAGCCATTTCGTCTTCCTGGAAATCGCGCTTACATTTTCACTAATAACCAGCTCAATTCCGGAGTGTCCATAGAAGGCCAGTTTGTTCAGCTGAGAAATTACCGAGTCAACTGGTCCAGCATCACCAATTTAGAGCAGAAGGTGGTCGCTACCGGTAAGCTTCCGGCTGGTGTTTATGAATTCCGAGTAGAATTGACACCTGAACCTCCCAGTAATTTCACTCCGGTTCTTGACAGTAATCCCGGCGATAATACTTTGATCATCAGCAATCCGACCACGATTGAGCTGATATCTCCCGGTAATCGGGTAAATAGCAGCGATATCCCGGAAATTCCGACCACCACACCTTATTTTATCTGGCAATCTGATGCGGGGCTCTTCAATTTGCTGGTTTATAAAAAATATGAAGCTGATAATATTCAGGATGTATTAAGCCGTGATCCTATCCTGCGGTTAGAGAATTATCCCAATCAGGTTTTTCAATATCCTTCCGAGACCAATCCGCTGAGTTTTGTGATAGAAGGTGGTGGGTTTAGTGGGAGTCGCGGAGCCGTGCGATTAATTGAGCCGGGATTCACCTATTACTGGTATGTGGAAGCGCTTATTGCCTCGACATCTGGAACGATCACTTTACCCAGTGATGTGTTTCAGTTTAAGGTTGCCGATCGGGAAAAAGCAGCGGCCACGCGCAACCAAATCCTCGCTTATCTGCGTCAAATACTGGGTGAAGAATATGACATGTATATGGAAAAATTAAAGGGTTATGAGCCCAGCGGAAATCTAATGATGGGTAATGTGCCAATCGATATTCAGCAATTGGATGAATTTGTCAGGAAATTATTGGCAGGCGAAATTACCATTCAGTTAGTTAATATCGAAAATTAATACAGGGAGAAATCGATGAGACTTTCACTCGTTTTTTTATACATTTTGCTATTCATTTTTTCCTACACCTCTCTTATTTATAGTGCCGATGCCGTGGCCGTGGTTTTAAATGCGCGAGGAAAGGTAAATCTATATCGGGCAAAAGAAGCTAAAGCGCAGGATGTGAAAAAAGGTACGGTTCTGTATGATAAAGATAAAATCAATACAGCAGCGGGTTCGATCTGCGCTATAAAATTCACAGACGACAAAAGTCTTTTACGAATAAAGGAAAATTCTACCTGTGTGATTGAAGCCAAGAAAGAGAAAGATCGCACCGATAAAAATATTATTGTCGAAGTAGGATCCTTCCTGGCCAATCTGGTTCAACCGAAAGGAAAATTTACCATTACTACTCCGACCTCGGTGGCTTCGGTCAAAGGTACGAAATGGTGGACTATTCAAATGATGGACGGACGAACGGTTTATATCTGCCTGGAAGGTCTGGTGGATCTGGAAAATGAAGCGGGTAAATTTCTGCTGAAAGAGGGACAAACAGCTACCTTTACGGATAATGATAAAAGTCCGGTAATACGACTGACCAACCCCGATGAAATTCCCAGCGATGAGGAAGAAGCAGGAGCTTTAAAATCTCTGGAAATCGAATTCAAAGACAGTGATGGGCAAACGAAAAGAATGATTATTGATTATCAAGAACAAAATAAATAATAAGTAATATCTGAGATATTTACATTCTCTTTATAGTATGGGTTTCTTTTTTTAAATATGAAAAGAAAATTGAAATGAAGTGAGGTGAGTATGGCTAAAATACAATTTTTAAATATAGTGGTCATTATCCTTTTCTTTTGCATTTCACCGATTTTGGGCCGGGATGGCGTAGAGATTCAGTATACACCAACCAAAATTATTCATCAGCAAGACAAATTACCGGTAGAGCTGGTCATTTCGAATTTTTCGGGAGTGCCTATCACTGAAGTTCAACTCTGGTATCGCTGGAGTGGAGAAAACCGCTTTAAGATGCTTTCGATGGCGAATGAGGGATTTAATTATTTTGCAGCGGTGGATGTAAAAGGAGAAAATGATCATCTATTGGAGCATTATTTTACCATTGCTTACCTCGATAACCGCAGCGAATCGTATCCGGCCGACGCTCCGGCCAGCCGGGTTTTTCGCACGGCTGTGCAGACCTTGCGCAACTATGGCGATCAAGTTGTGATTGTTAGTCCGGAAGAGGAAGAACAGATTTACAGCAGTGATGTGGTAATTACCGCTTCATTCGGCAGTTTAATGTCCATGATAGATATTGAGAAAACCAAGCTTTTCCTGAATACCTGGGAGGTGACTCCTTATTTACAAAAATTTGGAGACTTTGTCACTTTTGCCCCTCATACGGTTCCAATTGGACGACATAAGATTCGATTAGAATTGTATGATCCACAGGGTCAATTAGTAGCCAGCCGTGAATGGTTTTTTACCAGCCTGACCGTGCGGGGAGGTGAAGTTCCTCCCGGAGAATGGGCAGTATCGGGAAGATTCTTTGCAGAAACACGCCAGGAAAACTTAGGAAATACTGATCTGGATAATTCTTACAATCAGAGTGGATTACAATTGCGGGCGGATTATCGCAACTTCGACCTGGGGGGTCGCGTGTATTTCAGTAATCAGGAAAAATCTAACCGCCAGCCCGTGAACCGCTATTCCGGTTTTGTCCGTTATAATTTTTTAACCGATCGATATGTCAGCCTGGAAGGCGGTGATACTTATCCTAAAATGAATCCACTCATCATGCAGAATGTTTTTCTGCGCGGTATCTATGGACGCCTATATTTAAAAATTTTCAATCTGGATTTTGCGACAGGTACAACCAATCGCGGAGTCGATGGCTACACGAGTTTCAATCCAGCAGATTCCACTACGACCACCATCTATGGGACGTATCGTCGTAAAATAACCGCCATTCGACCCAGTTTCGGATCCGGTGAGAAATTTCAGCTGGGCTTTACCTACCTGAAGGGTAAGGATGATGTGAACAGCATTAGCTATGGTATTAATCCGCAGGAAAATGTTGCGGTGGGTTCCGACCTGTTCCTTAGCTTTGATAAACGACGGATTATTTTTGAAGGAAATGTGAACGCCAGTCTCTATAACCGCAATATTCAGGGTGGCAGTATTCCTTTCGATTCCCTGGCGCTGATTTTTGATAATATCTCTGAATCGGATAAAGATTTATATGATCTGGTTAATAAATTTATCACTTTAAATCAATACCTGATTATTCGCCCCGGTCTGGCTTATCAGGCGAGATTGTTGCTGCGATATTTTAAAAACAATCTCAGTTTCATGTATGAATCAGTGGACGAAGATTATTACAGTCTGGGTCAGCCCTATCTGTTAAGAGATAACCGCGGATTTCATCTCGTCGATAATATTGCACTGGTGCAAAATCAGGTTTTTCTCACACTGGGATTCCGGAAATATCACAATAATTTGCAGGATATCAAGAACAATACCACCAATATCCAGAACTTTTACGTAAATGTATCCTATTTTCCGATAAAGAACCTACCGGAATTGACCATCGGATATAATAACTATTCCCGCAACAACGATGTATCAGCAGATTCTCTGGAATCTATTTTGAATCGGCCGGAGGATAATCAAACTCGTTCGATCAGTTTTTCCACTGGCTATCGTTTTGCTGTGCAAAGCCTGCGTAATCGGATCGGACTCGATGTGATTAATTATCAGCGGGATGATATTTATAAATATGCAGAGAGTACCTCTGATTACCTTACCATCAACCTGCGCACTCAGTATAATTTTCCGTTACAAACCCTGCTGGAGGTGATTCTGCAGCAAACAGAAACCGGAAAGGATGATCCCAGCCTGGGAAGCAAACTTAACTTGACAACCTTTGGCGTCGGTGGAACCTATAAGTTTACCAATATTTTCACTGAAGATCAGCTTTCTCTGCAAGCCAATTTGAGATATGGTTCCGTTACCTCCAAGTATAATCTGGTGTCAGTATCTGAGTTGAAATATAATCGCGGTTATTATTCTTTCCGGATAAATTATAGCTTGCCAAAATATGGCAGCTTATCGGTTTTGACCGATATTCTCAACTACAGTGGGGATCGCAGTTATGGTGATTTCATCTATTCCCTGCGCTATGATATTAATTTTTAAAGTGAAAACCATTTGATGAAAGGTTGAATATAGCAGCTTATTGTAGATTGGTATGAAACGATTTTCCATACTCACTATTGCCGGCATTATTCTTTTACTGTTCTTTTTAGTTTTGCTTATTCGGTTGATTCCCGCCATTGACTCGCTGGAGTTAAAAACCATTGATTGGCGATATGGTTGGCGGGGGCCGGTCTCCGTAGAGGAATCTCCGGTTGTTTTAGTGACCATCGACGATCAATCATTTGAATCGCTCCCCTCTCGCTGGCCGTGGCCGCGTAGCTATTATGCCCATGTTATTAAAAATTTAACTGAAGCTGGCGCGAAAGTGATCGGGGTGGATGTCATTCTGGATATCCCGGATATAGTGAATACGGGCAGT
>CAYMXZ010000239.1:0-5453 GCA_964394475.1 uncultured Caldithrix sp.
ATCAAAAATTATCGATCCATGTGTGAGAAATATAAATTCTTCCTTGAAAAAATTCAAAATTTTTTTGGTAGTTTATAATGGTCGTATGTGATTGAAAATAATTCAATAATTGTACCGTCCTCTGCCGTGTTTAGACAGAGAACGGTTTTTTTTAAGACAAAAGGATAAAGGAATTTTAGAATATTTTTAGAACAGCAAATAATATCCTGCTGTTTGTTTTTATCTTTTTACTTCGAAAAGAGATAAGATACTGAGACCCTATTAGAAAAATCACGGAAGCGTCCGCTTATGAAATTTGGTCCTTCAAAGAAAAATCCATCATTCATATCAAAATCGATTAAAAACCTTCCCAGTTTTAGACCCAGGCCGAAGCTGACATTATAAGGTGACTGATGGGTTGTTCTCTCTATTTCATCACCCTGATTGGGTTTGGTTTTCGTCGTAATAGTCTGGTAGGCTTTATTCGCACCTATCCGGCCAATTAACCAGGATTTTATACTGGCTTCGGCTCCTAAATAAAAACGTGGGAGGGTCGTGGTGGTGACTGTGACTTCATCTCCTTCTTTCTCTTTTTCTTTGGCGGTTGAATAACCAAAGGGATCGATGGCTAAAACCAGCAGGCTGTTTTCGGATATCTGGTAATTTAATCCAATTCCCAGATTGACATTTGATAAACTGTAATCCGTTTCCGCTTGCGGGATTCCCGCTCCCAGATCAGTTTTGCGGTCGGCCGATCCGAAACTGATCTGAAGTACCGGTACGAATTTTATTTCGGAGTTATATTGATAAAAATAACGACCATTGATCCAGATATTATTTCCGCTATACTCGTCTTTGTTTCTCTGCAACTCACTTTTGATAGAGGGGAGTTCCAGACCTAATGAGACGTCAAAAACATCAGTGGAATAGCCCCCGGCAATTTCCAGATAGCGTGCACTTTCTTCCAATCGCGGTTGAACCAGGGTCGAATCCTGACTGTACCCGTCGCGTCCCAGAGAAAATCGGACACCAAGATCGTTGCCACCGATTTTGGTGCCAAAATAAAGATCGCTGGTCTGTTCCAGTCTGATGTTCGTCCCCACCCCGGGATTAAATACATTTATTGGTCGGTTAAAATTCAAGCCCAACATATAGGAACTAACCGGCAGTCGAACTTCAGCGGAAAAAAGTTCTTCATTATCTTTCAGCCGCAATTCAGTAACAATCTCATTTCCAAATCGCATTACATTACCCGGAAAATACAGGATATTTGAATTATCATTCAGGAACAATCCACTCTGACCCATAGAAAACACCCGGGTTTCCGTTGCCCAGCCGTTCATCTTTGCTGCACAAAGAAGCAGAAAGACTATAAAAAGGATAAATTCAAATTTTTTCATAAGTCCTCCTGGTTAAGATGTGAGTTTAAAGGGATGATTGTTTACCGCTATTTTTTTATTTTTATATATCGATTGTGAGTTTTTTCAGCGAAGGGCACTCGCCTATCATTTGTTTTCCCTTTGGGATGGCGGTTCACCGTCTCAAAGCGATTATGCATGATAATTCAGATGTCGTTTTCAAGTATTTCATTGGTAAAATAACGAATCTGGAAATTTATCGCAAGATAATATTGGGGTATTATCAAATGATTTTAAAGATAACAGTTGAAACATTACTGATTCCCCCTTTTTGTTAAATGGGTGTTCTGTTGAGAAAAAGGACAGAATTGATAAAATATTTTTAGGTTTACTCCATTTTCATATTGGCGGCTATGGTAGTCGCCAGGAGGGCTACTGATACATCATGCAGGCGCCCACATTTTGGACAACGCACTTTTTGATATTTGAACTGGGGAGGAATTTTTAATTTTACCCCACAGGGACAGGTGATTATCCCGAAACCATTGGCCTTATGAAGAATATCTTTTGCTTCCCGTAAGTTTTTCCGGGGATCTTTTTCTTCGGTGATTGGTTCGGGTTTTTTTATTCCCTGTTCGGCGGATTTTTTCAGGGTCGAAATACCAAGTAATCCCTCCGGATAGAGGCGGCGGTATGCTTCTTCATACGCCCGCAAGGAGGAGCTGGTAGCCATTCCCCTCAGAATGCGGATGCGTTCGGCGGTGGGAGGATGAGTACTGAATAATCCTGACGTCCCTTCCCAGGCACGCATGGGATTGACAATATACATGGGGGCCAGGGTGCGACTTTTAGAGAAATTTTTTTCCTGGCTATCTGAAATTTTTTCCAGAGCGGAAGCCAGGCCTTCCGGATATCGGGTGAACTGAGCCGCACTGGCATCTGCCAGATATTCGCGCTTGCGGGAAGCCGCAAAATATATGATTTGAGAAAGAATGGGGGCAAGAACGGCTAAAATGATAGTTATGGTAAGAATGATCCCTTCAATAGGTCCCCCTTTCGAAGAAGATCGCCGGCGGCCTCCGCCCCCGCTGTACCATAAGCCACGCATGAAAAGATCAGCTAAAATGACCACCGCACCAACTGTAACTCCAGCGAGAGTCATGAATAAAGTATCCCGATTGCTGATGTGGCCAATTTCATGCGCCACTACTCCCTGTAATTCACTGCGAGTAAGTTTTGACATGAGACCGGTAGTAACAGCCACTGCTGCTCGCTCAGGTTTTAATCCCACCGCAAAAGCATTGGGTACATGTGAATTGATAATGTATACTTTAGGCAAAGCGGGTAGTCCAGAGGCAATTTTCATTTCTTCTACAATATTGTATAACTGCGGGGCGTCCTCTTTGCGTATCTCTCGCGCTCCAGCGGTGGCTAATAAGATTTGTTCTCCCCCAGCAAAACTGACAAATAACAGGATGATCCATAAAACCATGGCGATGAAGATACCCCAGAAAATTCCATTGGCCGGATCTTGTGGAGAAAAATAATAGCCGATGGCGGTCCCTAGCAAAGCTAGGACACTTCCCAGACTAAAAATCAGGATAATGGATTTTCGTCGATTAGCCCGTATGACATCCCACATTATTCAATCCTGTTATATTGTTTTTGCTTTCCTGTCTGATGATAATTCTTTTTACCCGCCATTTGTGACGACTAATTATTACCTGTTTTTATCATCTGAAAAAAATCAATAACCTTCAGCTAAAACCTTACTTGCGGAGCTTCCCTTTCCGCGGCTACTTCAATCTGGAAGAATTCAGATGGCTTAAATCCAAACATGTTGGCAATGAGGTTGGTTGGAACACTCTGAATTTTAGTATTATATTGCATCACCTGGTCGTTATAAAATTGCCGCGCAAAACCAACCTTGTTTTCAGTAGTCGCCAATTCCTCCTGAAGGGCCAGAAAATTTTGACTGGCTTTCAGGTCAGGGTAATTTTCTACTACTAACATAAATCGTTTCAATGCTTCGCTGAGCTCTCCTTCGGCTTTGGCTGATTCGGCAACGCTTTGAGCCTGCATGGCCTGCGTTCGGGCTTTGGTGATGGATTCCAAAGTTTCCCGTTCATGCTTCATATATCCTCTGGCCGTTTCCACCAGATTGGGAATCAAATCATGACGCCGCTTGAGCTGAACATCAATCTGTGACCAGGCATTTTTGACCTGCATTCGCGAGCGTACCAGTCCATTGTACATACCAATGAACCATAGTACTAAAAGGATGATTATCCCTAGAAAAATAAGAAATCCCATGTCATTCCTCCTGTGTCTCGTTTTTATGAACAAAAAGCTCTGTAAAGAATTGCTGAATATTTTCAAAAGTTTGCTCCAGACATTGCATTTTAGCGATATCCAGAATTTCCCCCTTATCCAACCAGATCCCGCCATCGCGACGGCAGATATCGACTTCAACAGTGGAATTGGGAAAATTACCTTTTACCATTCGTTTTCGGCACCGCGGGCAACGACGCTTACTTTTACTGAAAGATTCTACCGCCGAAAGATCGATCCTGGAGCTTGGTAATTTTAAAACTAATTCTAATTCACCCTGGTCCAACCAGATTCCCTCACATTTCAAACAATAATCTAATTCAATCTGCTGGTATTCGATGATAATCATTGGCTCATGGCAATGAGGACAGTACATTTCAAATGTCTCAATTAAAATTTTGATAAGTTACTCAATTGTTAAATTCCCTGCAAACCCTTCATTTTAATTTCTATTGAACTGGTAGTCCTTCCTCAGTATAACCCGCTGAGAACCTCACTCCAATGAGATAAGAATTCATTTATACAAAAATACTAAAACATGAAAGTTTATTTTAGAATCCCTGTCTAACTTAAGCGAAATAAAATGCTGGATCTAAAATCATGACCCATCTGTTGTATGGATTTTTATTCTTAATTAGTTATCAGGATATATTTCGTCTGAAGGGAAAATTTTAGAAAGTTGCTACTTATATAAATAGAATTTTATTATTTTTACAGTTTAAATTTATTGAGAAATGTTCAGATGGGAATAGTTATCCAATTATTTTCGTAAACATTTGTTGAATAATATGCAGATAAATCCGCTTTAAAAAAAGAGCCTGACCGGTTGCGGATAAATCACTAATGGATTTACCATAAAAGGAAATTTTTGGGTATCATTTTAAAAGATTTATGGATACCACCTTATAAATAAGAGTATAAAGACTGATTTTAAGAAGACTTTAGTAGAGCACTGGTATGCTTATGACGCATGATACACATAAAAAGACGAGAATCTGATTATGAAAAAGAAGTGGATTGTTTTATTGTTAGTTCTCATTTTTGTCTTGATTATTGGCTGGATAGTTTATCGCACGGTTGTTAAGAACGGACAGGTTGAATATCAAGTAGCGGAAGTTGTTAGAGGTGATCTGGAAAATACCATTTCCAGTACGGGAACTATCAATCCGGTGATTAAAGTGGAGGTCGGAACGCAGGTGTCCGGGATTCTGGATCGGGTATATGTGGATTTCAATGATCAGGTAACGAAAGGTCAGTTACTGGCAGTTCTGGACACCATTCCGCTCAAGCTGGCGGTATTAGATGCCGAGGCCAATTTAGAGAGAATTCTCTCCCAGTATGAACAGGCCCAGGAGGAATATCAGCGCAATCTGGCCATGTTCGAGAAAAAGCTGATTTCAGAATCGGATTTTTTACCATATAAAATTTCCTTAAAAATGCAGCAAGCCGCTTTAAAATCGGCGGAGGTCAATCTCCAGAGAGCCAAGCGCAATTTAAAGTATGCGGTGATCCGATCTCCCATCAATGGAATTGTAATACAGCGTAATGTTGAGGCGGGACAGACCGTAGCCGCCAGTCTTCAGGCACCCACCCTTTTTATCATCGCGGGAGATCTTTCCAAAATGGAAATTCATGCGCAGGTAGATGAAAGCGATATTGGCCAGATTAGATAAGGTCAAATGGTGCGCTTCACCGTTTCGGCTTATCCCTCGCAAAAATTTACAGGAACGGTGCGACAGATCAGATTGCAGCCCGAATTAGTTTCCAATGTGGTGAACTATACGG
>CAYMXZ010000240.1:0-5450 GCA_964394475.1 uncultured Caldithrix sp.
ATCTTGTTTGAAGACATCTATCAAGTCGTTTTAGATTCCCATTGGTTGACAAATAATTATAAAAAAATGAAAACGGCTCTTAGACATTTTTATCGATGGTTTCTGAGAGATGGAAGCGAAAAATGGATGAATTGTGAAGTGGTAGAAAAAGAACAATTAAAATTCTTCATCAACCAAAAGGTACAGGTCTGGACGGTCATCGATCTTTTATTGAGAAATCCTGAGCATATTTGGTATATCATCGATTGGAAATTATCCACTTATGATTGGGAAAAAGACGCTTTACAACTGGCATTTTACGGCTGGTATGTAAAGAAAACATATGCGGAGTCCTGTTCATTAAAATTAATCAATTTTTATCTGAATTCCGGCTATGATCATTGTTTCCTGTGGGATGAACAGTTAAAAAATTTGACAGAGAGTTATTTTGAGAAGTCGGTTCGCTATTTACGGGCTTTTCATGAAAAATTAAATGAAAAGTATCCTTTTCGAAGTTTACATACAGCCACAAAAAAGCAACTCTGCTGGCAGTGTAATTTTAAAAAAATTTGCTTATCCCGAAAGGGTGAAGGACAAAAATTAAATAATCTGGAACATAAAAATTATTATCAAAAAGAGGAGGATCTGCCTTCGAACTGGATGAATTGATTCAGCAAACTAACCGCTATTTCCAGAATAATAATTGGATAGCAATTATACGGTTATTGGAACCGCATGTTGAGCCATCTGGTGATGGATGGAATCACGCGGTGCTGTTGCGACAGTTAGGCTTTGCCTATACCCAGCAAAATCAATTGGCAAAAGCGTTGAGGTGTTATCGCCGCTGGTCTGAGCTTGAACCTGATTGCGCGGCTTCCTATTATTGTCAGGGATATGTATTTTATTTGGAGAAGAAATGGCACCAGGCCATAACATGTTTTGAACAAGCCTTGTCTATTTACCCGGATTATATGGTTTGTTTATACCGACAGGCCAGAGCATTTTTTGAAACAAATAAATCGTTGAAGACCATCAAACTTCTCAAACAGGCACTAACCCTGTATAAAGGAAATCAGGATGAAGACTGGTTACGGCGTCACCGAAAAGTGTATATAAAATCACTATTTCTGCTGGGGAAAGCTTACCTTAATCGAAAACTTTTCTCGGAAGCTTTATCCTGTTTTCAAAATGTTATAAAAGAGGATGAAAAAGGTTATATCGAAAATGAACATAAACATTATGAGATAGCAAAAGCGCTTTATGGCTTAGAAAGATATCAGGAAGCGCTAAGCACTTTTGAGCAGTCAAATTTATATGCCTCAACTCAACCATATATTTTGGATCAGATAGGAAGAACCTATCATAAATTGGCTGAATATGAAAAAGCTATAAAAACCTATCAAAAGGCATTAAAGATCAGAGCTCTTCCTTTTATTTATTTTGACCTGGCGTTGAGTTATATGGCTTCAGGTAAAACAGCGGCTGCCATCCAGTGCTTCCATGATTGTCTGCGCAGGGATAATAAGGGTAAACATAAAGTCTATCTGGAATTGGCAAAAATTTATCTTGAGCAAAAGAAAATGAGTGAAGCCTTACATTATTTGCAGGAAGCGATTCAATTTAAAATCAGAAAGTATGGAAAAGACTATGCTGATGCGCATTATTTACTCGTTTTTTATTACCTCGAGCTGGGAGATTCTGATAAAGCGAGATTGGAATTAAAAACAACATTAGAAATTGAACCGAATTATGAATGGGAGAAATCGTTAAGTCACTTGTTAAGACTTCCGGCAGGTGATGAGGTAACGATAAGTGCAGTTTTCTAATTGAAACAAAAAGGAGGTGTACCTTCGAATCGTTAATCTATCAAATCGATAGTAGTTCCAGTCAATTAGAAAGACTGGAAAAATTGAGCCAGATTAAAGAAGTACTGGAGGCGGATCCTTATCATCCTGATAGCCGAAAATTAATTTCTTTATTATATCACCGCGATTGGTATATTCGCCGGGAAATTGCCTTTCTGATTGACAAATTTGGTATCAAATTGAATGAAGAAGAGAGAAATCAATATTGGTATGCCCTACAGGATTTTGAGCGCTTCGATGAAAGAAAAAATTATGACCCGGTGGCTCGCGCGTTATTGTTCACCGCCTGCAAAGATCCGTCTCCGAAAATCAGGGTTAAAGCACTATCCTATTTGTCATTCACTGATTGTCAGAATAAACAGGAGGAAGTTCTTTTGTTGTATGCAGCAGCGGATTATGCAAATCTGGTAGAATTAGCCAGCCAGGAAGAATACAAAACGGAAGTTATTTCTATCTTAGAATATGGAATGAATCAAGCAGACAATCCAGCTTATCATCGCAAGCAGTGCGCATTATGTTTAGAACAATTACATGCCATGGAAGACTCTCAAAAATTTATTGAAGAAGTTTTAAATTCTACGGACACTGCCTTGATTTCTGAAGGACAACCTTCCCTGGCGATAAATCCGGCAGATCCACTGGCACACCTGCTGAAAAATCTGAAACTTCAAGGTATTCTGGTTAATGGATCGATTTTGTATCCAGACATAAAAATTGGTACTGTAACGAATCGTATCATTTATTCGAATCCCCCTTTGCAAACCTGGTCAGAAGAAATTCGGGATAAAAAAATTCAAGCTGCGAGTGGTAAGACAATTGTAAAATTTGATTACAAAACTATGGAACCCACTCTTCTTTTACATTTTTTATTATTTCATTTTTTTCTCAGCTTTGAGGATATTCCTGCAGGAGATATCTATCTTGCCATTAATCCTGAAAATCGTGCTCGAGGAAAAAGTTGGCTGTTAAAAGTCATTTATGATGAGCGGGATGTCCCTTTAACGAATCTATCAACCTTTCAACGGAAATTATTGGTAGCGGTAAAAGAATTCAGACAGGAGTTGTTACTGAAAGTCCAAAAGAATGAATATGTGGAGACCATTGGTGGCAAATATATACCTCTATCAACGAATGAACCAAATTTAGGCGGAAAGGCCCTTAATAGACTTCTTCAAGGTTCAGCCAGTGATATCTTCAACTATTCTATCGTCAAACTCCATCAGTTTCTCATTGACGAAAACCTGCCAGCCAGAATAATATTTTTATTGTTCGATGAAGTGTGGATAGAAAAAGATCTTCATACGTCCAGTGATTTATGTCATTCAATCATCGACACTTTACTTCAGGTTAACCATGAATTTTGTTTATTAAAACCATTAGAAATAAGAATGAAGGAATAAGTCTTTTATTCGAAGGGAGGTGATTCAGACAGCAATATTTATTACTGAACAAGGAAGCCGCCTGGTGAAGAGAGGGCATGTACTTCAAGTTTATAAAAACCGGGAGAATATTTTTATGTTTCCCCTGGATAATGTTTCTCAGTTGATTCTTCTCGGTAGAATAGAAGTATCTTCTTCATTGTTGAGTCTGCTAATGCATCTAGGAATCGATACGGTTTTTTTGTCCAGAGATGGCCGTTTTAAAGGGAGATTATCGGGAGAGTGCAGTAAAAATATATTTTTAAAAGAACTACAGTTTAAAAAACGGATGGATAATACATTCTGTTTATCTTTAAGTCGAAAGATTATTTTAGCCAAAGTAAGAAATTGTCGTAACTTTATTCGCAAACATAATCCCGCCCTGCTCAGTGATATGCAGAACCGAATTTTAAATGCCATACGAAGCATTCTGATCGTAAAAGATTTAAATGTATTGCGGGGGATTGAAGGTTCGTTTGCAGTCCTTTATTTCTCGATTTTTTCTCGTTTGCTTAAGGAAAAAATGGGATTTAAGAAACGTGTGAAACATCCACCGAATGATCCAATTAATATTTTATTGAGTTTTGGCTATACTCTACTTTTTAATACGGTATTTGGTTTGGTGGAGGCATGCGGTTTAGACCCCTATGCTGGATTTTATCATCAAAGTAGTTATGGGCATCCTGCTCTGGTATCTGATATCCTAGAGCCGTATCGGGCCCCACTCATCGATCGTCTGGTAATAAATTGCATAAATCATCAATGGATTACAGCTAATGATTTCATTAAAGAAAATAATACCTTACGAATGGAAGATCAGGCGGTAAAGAAGTTTGTTGAATTATATCAAAAAAGGATTTTCGATCGACTAAAAATTGACCAGCAACATAAAACAATCTGGAACATACTTCAACAAGATGTTTATCAATTAGCAAATTATTTGCGAGGCGAAATTCAAGACTATCAACCTTATATTTTCCGATAAAAGATTCTATGTGGTTTGCTATGATATTGTATCTGATAGACGGCGAAATCGCATTATGCGAATTTTGAAGGGGTATGGAATGGCTGTTCAAAAAAGCGTCTTTGAATGCTGGCTTACTGAAAACCAATTAAAAGTGTTAACGCAAAAACTGAATAAAGAAATAAAAGAATCTGAGGATAGTATCAGGTTTTATACTTTATGTTCGGACTGCAAAGGTATGATCCAGCTCCTGGGAATAGGACGGATTTTTGAGGAAGAGATTGTAAGGGTTGTTTAAATTCTTATTCTCTTTTATGAATACATTCAGAGAAAAAAATATGAATTTCTGTGTGAACTAAAACAAATAATATTAAATTTAGAATATTTTATTCACCTGCGAGATTTTTTCTATGTCAATTAAACTTTTTTACATATACGACTCGGAAACACATTCAGAACTAGAACTTATACCAGCCACTTTTCGAGAACGGGTGTTTGCTCAATTGATCGATGGTATTTTGTTGGGCATGTTCAGCGGCTTTTACTTCTACATTACGAGTGGTGGTAATTTTTATTCGCTATGGGTGTCACCCCTCTTTCCCTGCTACCTGGTGCAACTCACTGAATCCTGGATAGCCAATACGGCCGATTGGTGGTGGGGCGGCTATTTGATCACGCTCTCTCCACCAGGTGTGGCAGAATTGCATCTGGCTATTCCTTCCCCAATTTTAATTATCGTTTATGGGATATATTATACTTTCTTCCATTGTTGCTATGGGCAAACGCCGGGTAAGATGCTGAAAGGCCTGGTGGTGCTTACTGAACAGAACCAGAAATTGAGCTGGAAACGATCCCTGCAGCGCTGGTTTTTTTCTCTGCTTTCCTTGTTACCGCTGGGGGCTGGTTTCTGGCCAATTTTACGCTCTACCAGCGCCCGGTGCTGGCATGATCGTTTAATGGATACAAAAGTGTGGCGTTATGTTCCTCCTTCTGAATAATATACCTCGCGCAGAAACCACTGAGAGAAAGATTATCGCATATCATAAAATAGACTTGTAGTAATCGAGCTTTAGCTCGATGTTGTTTTCTCTGTGGGAGAATTATTCTCGCGCAGAGACGCGGTAGTAACCGAGCTTTAGCTCGGTTTGTTTTTACATTAAGGAAATGCCATTTATCTGATTTTTTCTAGATGATATTCTACTATGCACCGAGTCGCGCAGAGAC
>CAYMXZ010000241.1:0-5443 GCA_964394475.1 uncultured Caldithrix sp.
TCTAACGACCATGCTAAGCTGACTGAGGGAGTGGTCTGAAAAACATTTTTAAACCTGCAAAACTTTAATAGAATAAGAACTTTCCCCAAAACGCAAAATCCCTCAGTTCAGCTTAAGCATTTTGTTAGCAGGTTTTTTTTAACTTAATATGCACCTTTAACATATAAATACAGAAAAAAATGCCCCTGCCTATTTTTAACATAGACAGAGGCAAAAGAGAATTTTACCGCATTAAAAGCATCTTTTTTGTTTGACGATATACAGACGTTTTTAGTTCATAGATATAAATTCCTGATGCAACCTCATTACCTGAATCGCTAACTCCATTCCATGTAATCTGATGTTCACCCGGATTTAAATATCCGAAATCAAAAGTCCTCACAGCCTGACCGAGCGTATTGTAAATTTGTACTACAACCCGATCTTTTTCAGGCAAAGAGAATTTTATGGTAGTCTGGGGATTAAAGGGATTCGGATAATTTTGACTTAAGGCGAATGCTTTGGCTGCAACTATCTCAATGTTTTCAACCTTTTGACGTTTAGGAATGGTTGATTGCGAAGATGCGATGCATTGTGATGCGTTCAATTCATTAAGAGCCAATTCTGTATAAGTATGGTTCGGATAATTATTTTTAAGTTCAATATAATTATGTTCAGCGGCAGTAATATCACCTTTGTAATGCAGATTAACCTGAAATTTTTTAAGTAGTGCAAAAGGCTCAATAGAAGTATTCGGGAATTGACTTAAAATGTGATTAATCATATTTACAGCCTGATCAATTTTTCCAAAATGCAAATAATTTTCAACTAATAATGCACTCACAAACATTTTCAATTTGATGTTCGTTGTTAAATTGCCAAAGGTTTTCAAATAAGGAATTAACAGGCTGTCATTATTAAAAAGACTGCTGTGTTGTAAAAATGAGATTACCAGGGAAACATCCCGGTATGACAGAGAGTTTTGTAATAATGATTTACCGAGGGCAATTAATTCTTGGTGATTATGATTTTTTAAGTATTTTAAAAGCAATTTCTTCCAATCAGTATTTTCAGGTGCCATTCCGAATGGTAGTGACTGAGATTCTGATATTTTTTCCAGATTACTGCAGGCATTTAAAGACTCCCCTTCGGGTGGTTCTTCCATCCACGGTTCATATAAAATGATCCCTTCAAAATCAGTATGGAATTGTTTGTCCGATGGTTCAGGGGTGCCCCACCAGTTATTCATAGCATAAATTGTAGAAGTATAAAGGGCTTCAGCATCATAAATTCGATTATTAAACATACTGTTTCCTGTTACAATTTCTTCATTGCTTCCCGCAAAAATATTGGTATTATCCGACGCATGTATACCAAATCCCAAATTATCAATAATTTCATTTAAGGCTAATAGACCACCATCTTCATATTCCAGAATTGGAGATGAACCTTCAATTGCAAGGAATCCACCGGATTTAGGAACATCCAGATAACCACATTCTGTAATTACATTTTTCAAGTATGTTCCGCTTCCTGCAAGAATATATATGCCATTATAACCACAATGTCCGATGGTGTTGTCATAAACTTCTGGATAAGAACTATTCACGAAAATACCATAACTGCAATTTTTGATATAATTATCCTCAATTAAACCGGAAGCGTTGATTAAACTAATTCCCTTTGTACAATTACTAAATGTGGAATTTCGGATCGTCACATTTTCCATTATTGATTCTACACCAACCGATAGATTTTTGAGGCTACAATAATTCATATTTAAATTAGCACTACCCGGAATTTCTTCCGGCATAATTCTAATACCATATCCTAATTTCCCAACTAAAGAGGTAATTCTGATAGAGTCATTTGCTGTTCCGTTAAATTCAACTGTGCCTTTAATCGTTAGTTTTCCATCCTGATCGAATTTGATATTCGTGCCAGCATCAATAGTAAGAGTAACATTTTCAGGAATAACTAAATTCTTTCCAACGATGATATCACCACTCCAAGTAGTATTTTCACTAATATTACCATCCCAATAATTATAATAAATGTTACATGTCATATAATCATCAACTCTTTTAATATCCGTAATAGCAATGTGAGTTTTTTTACCTTCCCAATCCTTAGAAGATGGTCTTGTATTATCTGAAAAATAATTAGATATATGGCCTCTAATTTCTTCATCTGTAAAGAAATCTGATTTAAGGGGAGATTGTCTCATGAACCAGTCTTCCCCAGTTGGATCCCACGGATAATGACCTCCGGGATAGATACTTGGAGAAGCTGTAGTTTCCCAAATATGTCGTCCTCCATCGGGCATAAAATAGTACAATCCACCATTTCTTATAATATCATCTAACCAATCATAATCAAGTGCGTAATTTCCATTCCAGAAATTTGATCTTTGATAGTTTCTAGGATACCCATCATTTGGTATTGGATTATTATAAAATCCATTATAAGGCACGGCTAATTCTAAATCTATAAAATTATCGCTAAATTGATTTACCATATTTACTTTTTCTCGCACATGCCAAATTAAAACTCCTTTATTATATAATCCTTCATCATAATTATGTAAATTGGTATCGAATTCTGATCCGTCATGAAATTCAATTAAAAAATATTCATCTTTATCTCCTGAGAAATTTTCATGAATCATTAATTTTGCAGCCCTTACAAAACCATTAGATATTTGCGTTGGAGTGAGTGGATAGGTAATTGATGCTAATTTTAAATCCGTGATATTTTGATTATTTAGAACAATCATTTCATTCTGTTGAATCCAACCTAGAAATACCAAATCATGGGACATTAAAGGAGTACTTGCATACAACGAGTATTGATTAGGAAATCCTCCAGAATGCTACATAACATCATAATTAAGTGCAACGTTATAATGAGTCTTGGGTGGTAAATTGGGGTCTTGAGGAATATAAGTCAGAGGTTTATCATCGCCACGATCAGGCAATCCTTTGAAGCCATACGGCGAACCAACCGCTTTTCCAATAAGGTGCAAAGATTCATGAATAATTGCACCAGCAGTTCTTTGAACGCCTGCTGGCCCTTGATAATATATCTGAGATGGATTGTTTGGATTTCTAATGTAAACATTATTTAGTGCAACACCTGCATAAATTGTATGAAATTCATTTCTCGTAATACCGGTAAAAGTGACATGAAGTAAATCTACATTAGTAAATGCATTTGGATCGTCCAATAGAATCTTAAATGCTACCTCATTGGCCATCTCATTCCACTTATTCCAACAAACATTATTTGAACCACCATTTTGAGTAATCCAGTATTGTAATGTATGATCAGTCAAATAAGTGTGACCATTGCCAGGTTTAGGATAGCTTGCATCCCCAGTGTACATACCTCCGGAGTGAACTTGAAAATATCTTTCAAATGAAGGTTCATACCACATGTCGATTGGAACAGGCCCATTTACAGAGATATATTCACTTAGTAATGTTCCATCTGGAAATGCACCAATAACTGGGAAATATTGATTATTATCTGTAATTACCGGCCAATCATTATTCCTATCAGGAAATCCAATAACCATTACCATTACGTTTATTGAACCTGTTAAATTGATAGGTGGAGTGTACTCAACTGGTGGGTCTGATTCTCCGCCTGAAATAATGGTATCTGTGGCAGAATAAAAGAATTATGGCTCCTGGGCAAAAATAAAAAAAGGTAATAAAATAAAAAATAGAATAGAATAATAGAATAACTTCATTTCAACCTCCTAAATGTTATTATTTAACATAAATTAGTTTAATTAAATTAGAGTAATAAAAATCTTTTCCATTATAAAGTTTAGCAACACAGAAATATATTCCTGAACTAATATGTCGTCTATATTGGTTTTGTACTTCCCAATGGAATGAATGCACGCCTTCGATTAAAAATCCAAGATTCATTTTATTTATTGATTGTCCAACTGAATTATATATATAAATTGTTGTATATCCAGAAAATGGTAATCGAATTTGAAATGCTGTTCTATAATTAAACGGATTCGGAAAATTGCTTAATAGAAATAAAGTATGGCTGATGTTAGAATTTTGATGAATATATAATGGCGTTTTAATATCGAAACCATATATTTGAGATAGTTGCATATACTTTTTGCAATCGTATAAAATAGTATCTTCATTAAACCAAATAAGGTCATACTTAAGCCCATCATCTGTTAATCCAAAATCTGTAAATCGAATGGTTGTATCCATGTTTATATCATAAACATAAATTTCTCCTACATTTGGTGAAAGCACATTTCCAATAAAAGCGAGTTTATCATATTGGGGTGACCACTCAAGATCATTTAATAAAATTATTAAACCTGCAAGCTGCGGATCATCATGATTAAAGTCAAAAACCATCGAGTCAATTTGAGTTGTAACCCGAAATAGATTGATACCAATATCATCACCATTATTAAAAAAATGACTATAGACGAAAATATTACTGTCAGGATTACAAGCAATATCTACAATGCCTTCACTAATAGTTGTGGTTATTAAGGTATCAATATTGTTATCATAATAAGAATATTTCAATATTCGTTCCCTGTCGGAATCAACATAAATAAGAGTTGAATCGTTTATCCATTCTACACTTTCTGCATTTATTCTTATACCAGGATCATGTACAATGCTGTCAATAAATGAAAAATATACAGGGGCAGCACCTTTAAATAGTAATTTTTCTTCGTTAGGTGATAAGTAAATATCAATAACGGGCAAATTAGTGTGAGTAGATAAAAGAGTAGCATCCCCGGTGTTAAAATCATATTGAATTAGATTTGTGCGGATTGTCGGAATAAATTCTAAATAAAAAGCCTTATGTTCTTTATCTGAAAAAGTCGGTAACGAAGGAAAAATCGTTAATGTATTGCCACTGCCATCCGGTTTAATTTTCATAATATTACCTGTCCAATCTTCCATATAATATATTTCATGTGTAAATGGATCAGTAGTTGGATGCACATTTATATTGTTACTATTCGTTATTTGAAATTCTTGAGATATTGCATAAGTGCAAAGAAAAATTATAACAAAAAATTTATTCATCTTACATCTCCATTATTAAAACTTGTCAAGAATATGCTATTCGTTATTAAACATATCTTTAAGATAGCCTGCTAACGGACAGGGCTTAAAGCGCCGCGGCTGTGCACCGACCAAACATAATTAACAAAAAAAATTGAGTTGATTGATAAACGTTCCAAATGCCTCACCGTCCAGCGGTCGCTTTGAAGCCCATGTTAGAGCTTATGATTTTATTTCCTGTACTAACTTTTATTTTAAATTGTTGACTTTTATAAATCTCTATCTGCCTTTTTTCTCTGGCGCGGGCAGCGCAGCGAATCAGCCCGCGCCCCGTCATCTTTGTTCTAACGCACAAGCTTAACGCGCCGCGGTGTGTACTTGAAAACTAAGTGCTC
>CAYMXZ010000242.1:0-5422 GCA_964394475.1 uncultured Caldithrix sp.
TTAGCTCCGAAAAGATGTTTTGAAAATTGAATATGTACAAACTGATTTTTATAAAAAATAAAACATTTACCTGACATGTATTTTTTTCGTGTACCCTATCCCCTTACCCTTTTCCTACTGGTAGGGAAAGGGGTTGGTCTTAGGGTAAAATGACTGCAAAAATAAATTATCAATGGACAGATATGATAATATTCCACATTTAATTTAAGGTTTAGATAAAAGGATTTCTACATTTTGCATGTACTCAATTCTCTGTGAATATTGGTATGACCCTTAAATTTTTTGGAGCTGAATAAATAATCATTTAAAAAAATGATAAACAAAAATAAAATTTTAAAGTAATGATTGGTTTTCTTTAGTTATTTTTAGATGAAGAAAAAAGGACAGATCTATTTCAACCAACGTAGGCTTATTCATTTCCTGCCTGATCGGCATTCCTATTCGGCGGAGTGTAAAGCTGGTGGGTAATCTGAGAAGAGTCTGTTGGGGTTGGTTTTCGGGGTTGTGGTTTCTTTAATCGTTTTTCAACAATTCCTTTTTGATTCAGCACCAAACTGAGCACGACTTCATCCGAATTTCCTGCAATACCCAGGCTATCGTTATTAAACCAGATCTGCACACCATCGGCCCTGCCCATCATAAATTTTACAGACTCTCGGGCATTAATTTTTCGCTTTATCCCCTCATTGAGAATGTATTCTAAGGTATCTTTTTGATCGCGAATTTCTTTTATCCAGGTTCTTTTGAGCGCCCGCAATTCTACTGTAAAATTCGCGCTATCGGCAGAAGGTGCTCCGCTATTATTTTCAACTTCCTCGGTCAATTGCTTCTCTTGCTGTTGCATTTCATTGATATACTCCACCACTGAAATTTCTTTTATTTCGGGAGTGGCGCTCTTTGCAAAATGGTATTGTTGATAAGCCAGAAATACAAACACTCCTAAAACAGTAATGGATAAGAATATCCAGACATGATGATAAAATTTGTTGAAGCTTCTTTTTCGTAGCCATTTTTGCAAAAAGTTAGGTTTCTTGATTTTCTCAGGCTTTTCCTCCTGTGTCTCATCCGGAATTTGCGGTTTTGAGTTCTTTTCGGGAATATCGGAAGAATAGGGAACGGTATTATGTAAAGGACCAGCCCCAAAGAACAAATTAAAATCACGCCATACTTCTTCTTTATCTTCCTTGATTTCTTTCAAATAGCGCTTTAAAAATATCCGATCATATCCCGCTGGCAGATTCTCTAATTTTCCGGCCTCGATATCCTGCAAATATTTTAGAGGTAACCGGCTCCGATGAGCAATTTCTTCCAGAGTAATGCCCCTGGATTCGCGAATCTGTTTCAGATTTTCAAAAAATTCTTTCATTGTTCTCCACACGAATTATCGAATGTCTTTTAATCTTAATTGAATTGAATTCTTGCCATTCCAGTGATTTTCCTCTACCACGTAGACACAATCCACCATTCCCGACTTCTCGATAGCGCTGAGATGAGAAGCCATGTTAAAACCAATGACATCCATAACTGATCCATTCTGCTCCACTTTTAGCTTTAAGTGATTCTGTCCAACCACACTGGGAGAGCCCACAACTTTTAAATTTCGGCTCATAAAAACCGGCCGTAAATTCATCGGTCCGAACGGACCCATAAGTTTGAGCAAACGAATGAAACGGGGCGTGAATTCACTCAGATCAATTTCCCCGTCAATGTGAATACAGGGCACCAGATCTTCCGGTTTCAATTGTCTGGCAGCGGCCTGTTTAAAGCATTCTACGAATTCGGGAATTTTATCTTCCTGAATAGTAAGACCGGCCGCGTACTTATGGCCTCCAAAACCGCTGAGCACATGCGAACACTCTTTAATTGCTTGATAAATATTAAAATTGGGAATACTACGGGCGCTTCCCTTTCCAACCCCATCGACGATGGTGATCATAATTGTTGGACGGTAATATTTTTCAACGATGCGGGAGGCGACGATCCCGATCACACCGGGATGCCAATCTTTTTTATACAGTACGAAAGCTCGGTCTTCCTGTAAATTGTGGGTATGTTCCAGAATTTCCTGAGCTTCTTTGAAAGTAATTTCATCAATATCCCGTCGCAGTCGGTTCTCTTTCTCTAACTCCCGTGCCAACATCCGAGCTTGCTGCAAGGTGGGAGCGCTGAACAATTGCACCGCCCGCCGGGCATCTCCCAGACGACCAACTGCATTAATCCGCGGTGCCAATACAAAAACAATCAGGCCCGCCGTCACTTCCTTATTCGTCAATCCAGACGACTCCAGAATGGCCCGTACTCCGAAACGGGGATTGTAGTTAATTTTATCCAACCCATGTCTCACCAAAATCCGATTTTCATCCACCAGCGGGACAATATCTGCACAACTTCCAATAGCAACTAAATCCAGATATTGATCCAATTCAGCGGCCGGCAGCTCAAGTTTGCGATAGAGACCCTGTAATAATTTAAAAGCGACTCCGACCCCGGCTAATTCTTCGAAGGGATATGTGGAGCCGGGAATCTTCGGATCTAAGATTGCCAGGGCCGGTGGCAATTCCTCAGCAGGCTGATGATGATCGCAGACAATGGTATCCATTCCCAGCTCTTGAGCCAGCTTAATTTCTTCCACGGCCGTCACACCGCAATCCACGGTAATCAGCAACGTATTTCCATTGGAAGCGACCTCGCGGATGCTTTTGCTGGACAGTCCATAGCCTTCCGTCATTCGATCCGGGATATAATAACTCACCTTTGATCCAACCAGGCGCGAAAGAACCAGGTATAGCAAAGCGGCGGAAGAAACCCCATCCACATCATAATCCCCATAAATAAGAATATTCTCCCCGGTATGGAGCGCCTGATACAGACGGTCTACTGCTTTCTCCATATCTTCAAAAAGAAAGGGATCATGCAGATTTTCTAAATCGGGTCGGAAAAATTGATGGGCTTTTTCAAACGAATCGACCTGGCGGTTAAGTAAAATCCGCGCCATGATCGTTGGAACCGCCAGCTCTCTGGCTATGTCCTCCACAATTTTTTCATCATAGTCGTAATCGATTATCCATTTGTACTCCATTCATACACCTATGTACCTTTTTTATATAAACATTTTTCAAAAATTTCTCGTAGATATTTTTTTTCAGGAGATGTTTCATCGTTTATGCCTGATTTTGAGAATTTCTGTTCAAATTTTAATAACCATTTTATACAATTGCAACCCCTTTTTAAGAGTGCATTCCTCCGACATTTATTCCCTCAAACAAAATCATCATCTACCTTATTACTATCGATTTACCTTTTACCAATTTTAACTATTTTCGAAAAAATTCATCGATTTTGTTTCGGAAAATATTGCATTTAAAACTTTATAAACCTAAATTCACGGTCAATAATAAACAGAGGATTACAGTATGAAAAACAGCAAATTGATGATCGGCCTGCTATTTTTTGTGTCACTGTCTTTTGCAAAAGCACCTTACACCGAATTTAAGTTTGGATATATTGATCCGAAAGCTGCCAAATCAGGTTATTTATTTGGAATAAATTTGGGACGCATGATTGACGAAAGTCTCAGCTGGAGTATGGAGTTTAATTATTTTCAAAAAGTGTATCGAAAAGTTACTACTGACTATGAAATCCAGCTACCCAGTGGCATTCAGCCCACCGGAAAAGAGTTGGAATTTGAGTATAAAACCTACATTATCCCTCTTTTTCTGAAACTGAATCTGGAAAATCAATTGGGAAAAGGCGGTCCATTTTTCCTCCGGGGTTCGGTTGGTTTAGGATGGGAAATGGTCTGGAATAAAGAGAATAATTATCTGAACAACTCACATTCCACCCGCTTCTACCATGGATTTGGATGGCAGGCCACCGCGGGAGTCGGCGTGCAAATCAGTTCCTCTGCTAACATTTTCATCGATGGATTCTATAACGGGTCCAGGGTAAAACGAAATCAAGATACCAACGAAGACGGCCTTCCCATCTGGGAGGAACTGGATATCTCAGGACCCGGAATCCGAGCCGGAGTAAGCATTGTCGGGTTTGGATGGTAATTCGTTGATTGCTCAAGTAACCAGGAAAAACATTTTTACCTCTCACAGACGAGGCTATCGGATAAGGCTTCTGTTCGGTGGAGTCATCTTACTGTTGATGTGGATAGGTTGTGCCAAAAAACCAGTCACCCCGACCGGTGTCGTTCCTCCTGCAATTCCTGCCATCCGAGTCTGTCTCGAAGAGCAACTCGCCAGTGGAACGTTATACTTTTTAACTCCCTACCAGTTGAATTTGGAAGAAGCAGTATATGTATTAGATTCTACCGTCGGTACTTTCCAGCTTTCCTGGGAAAACCGCCATTTAACTGTCCGAAGTAAATCCCGCTTTTTCTCCTTTGAAAAATTCGAGCGCATCGAATTCCTGCCACTGGAGAAGGGAGAATTCCTCTGGAGGGGAAATCCTTACACCGGAAAAATTGTTTTTGCTCAAAATGAAAATTCGATAATTGTTGTTAACGAGCTCCTATTACCCGAATATCTTAAGGGGGTGGTACCTTATGAAATTCCCAGTCACTCTGAGGAATATTATCAGGCGATCATCAGCCAGGCTATTGCGGCCGCTACGTATGCCTATTACGCATTAAAAAATCCAGCCTCTCCTTTTTTCGATATTTACTCGGATAGCCGCGATCAGATCTATCAGGGTAACCAAATCAAAACGGCTTTAGTCGATAAGGCCGTATCGGAAAGCCAGGGTCTGATATTGCAGACGGTTAACGATCAGGTTGTCAAAATACAGTATCATTCTACCTGCGGTGGGGCAATTGATCACTTTCCACTCACTTCCCCTTCCGGAAATCAATCGAATTTCATACCTGATTCATGGAACGATCAGGTCAACTGTGAAATTTCACCACAATTTCGCTGGGTGCGATCATTCACTGCTCAGGATCTGTTAGACAATTTAACCAGAATGGGTTTGCTAAACGCGGCGCAAACAACACAATGGAAAAATCAGGGTTATTCCCTTGAAATAGAAATTGTATCCCGCAATAACTCGGGAAGAGTAGAAAAAATGAAGCTGAAGGTACAAGAACAGGAAATCCTTTTGAGCAACTGGCAGATCAGACAGGTTTTCGCTGATCGGAGTAATAATCTGCTCCCCAGCAATCTGTTTATTATCAAACGATCTCAAAAAAATCCTGACCAATTTTATATCGTGGGGGCTGGATTTGGGCACGGGCGTGGAATGTGTCAATGGGGAGCAATTGGATTAGCATTACGCGGAAATTCTTATAAAGATATTCTTCATTTTTATTACCCGGATTTAAAATTAAGCAAAGTGTTTTAATGAATCACATCTTTTCCATCATTTTCACCGGATTCATTGCAATTTTTCCCGGTTGGCTTACTGCTCAGATCTCCGG
>CAYMXZ010000243.1:0-5340 GCA_964394475.1 uncultured Caldithrix sp.
ATACAATTTTACAATATCTTCCGTGGGCTTCAAATGGTAGGAAAGTTCGTGAATTGACCCGGCTCCTCCCCGTTCATCATCGGATACAAAAGTTAACCAGGTCTGCCAGCCATTTCTTTCGTCATTAAAAATAAAGGAATCCTCATATTTTTCGGCCTTATCCCGATAAACCTCAATCTGCTGCAGGTCATTTACCGGAAGCCGACCAATTGCCAACCATGGATCAATATTGCTTAAGTCACTGGTCATTCCCAACGCCACATAAAAATTGTCGGTCTCCCGGCTATCAATTTCTCCCGCACTGGTGATTTCAAAAGGGGGAATATAGCTCTTCACCTCCCGTAACCGAATGGAGCGATAATCAAAATGACCATCTCCAAAAAGCAGCACATATTTTAAAGTATCTTCCCAGTTCTCATATGCATATTTAATAAAATCACGAATGGCGGTGACATCCCGTACCGACGAGGAAAATTCCTGGTAGATATGATCCAGAATTACCCGCTCAGTTTCCATTCGATTCGGAACTTGACTCTCTCGCCAATCTTCTATAAACTGTGCGGCGTCATAAAATTCGCGTGGTGTAATGATCAAAAATTTAGCTTTCCGCGATGGATCTCGTAAATTCGGATGGTTCTCCAACCGTTCTATTGAACTAACATTCTGAATAATCGTCGGTGAGAAAACCATATAATCCTTACCCTGATAGATTGCAGATTTTTCCTGAAACCTGACTGTGGATCCATTCTGGAGCGGGACTATTTTCTTCACATCGGCATAATTCGTGATATCCCATACCTCATTTTCCCCTGCCGGCAAGCCGGTGATCTGATATTCGACCGATTGATTTGGCCATAGAATTTCCCTGAATCGCAAAAGATTATTCTCAGCCACAAAAGGGCGCTTGATGGAAACATCAAAATTATCAAGATAAACTTCACATCCTTCCAGATTTCCGATATGTTGAACTTCCAGGGAATTGCTTCCTCCCTGAATGGCAGCCAGGGTTGAACTTTGAAAACTTCGCACAACAGTGGCATTGTTGGTAAAAAATAAATTATCAAGAATTATCTGATTGTTGGTCAATACTTTCAAATTATAACGGAAAGTTTCGGTGGTGCCATAAAGACTTCCCGAACCTCCATGAAAACGGAATTCAATTTTTAGCGAATCATTGGCAATGTTTTGTGGCAAGTTAAAAGTGGCAGTTTTTTTATCATTCAAACCGGTCAACTTTAACCAGTACCAATCCAATCCCGATGATAAGATATTGTGTTCATCCTGTTCAAAATGATAGTAATCCCAAAAAGAGGTCTGGAGCGTGGCATCAGGTAATTGCGGCGAGGTAACCAGTGATATGCGCTTCCCGGGTTGATCATTAAAATTAAGCAAATAATAATTGGTATCATCATACGGAAACAAAGAAGGATAGTAGGTACTAAAATATTTGCTGTCCGGATTTCCGTAATAATCCCAGCGAATCCTGCCGTTGATTGTCTGAGGTATCCAGCCTCCTAAACCTTTGCCGTAAAAAATAATAGCATCGTTATCATCCAGATAGCCGTTCTGATTATCATCTTTCACGACCACCGAAATTTCGTTGAGGTCGGTCGGCCGATATTCGGTCACTTTATAGGGCAAGGGAAATCCGCCTAAATTGTAAAGATGTACATTATTGACTGGCACGGCATTTAAATTGACGCCTGCTGAACGCAAAAAAGCCCCGGTGATTTGATAAATCCCCTCTTCTTTTACGGGAATGCGAAACCACTCTCCACTGCTAAAATCATAATTCACCGCTGTTTTCCGCAATGTCGCTGTCCGGGGATAGGAAAAAATTTCTGCCTGTTCAGGATTAGCCAGTTTTTTTTCTAACAAAATCCGTTCGTTTTTGGGGAGAGGTCGTGACGACACCGGCACCGTTCCATTTTTAAACTGAAAGCTGATACGCATCACTTTATAAATCTGCACCTGATGGACGGTTGGGATGTACTGCACTGGATAGATTTTTAGTGGAACTACATTTACCCCTCGAAAGTTATATTCCTCACCGATTACCACTTCACTACCTGGAAAAGGCATGGGAGAAGAATAAATTTCCTGGTTAATGGGCTGAACAGTGGATGGTTTACCCGATTGCAATCCACCCAGCGGCACAATATCCAGATTATAACGCTCTTCTTTTTCGACAACCAAAACCTGATAACTGATATCAGCACCCGCCGGCACCGCTAAACGGGTTTCAAAATGAGGAACAGCCGGTTGACCGGCTGACCCATGAAAAACAGCGCCGGTGAATTGAAAAAGAGTATATGGTTGACCATTTTGCTCAATTGTGGTTTCCTGCAAATCTTCTATACGATATTCTATGGTGACGGATTGCGGAGTTCGCTGTATAGAAGTAACAACAGCTAACAGGGTAAGAGGAAAAATCAGGTTCAATCCAAATATCCAGCGATATATCCTCATTTAGAAACTCCTGAAAAATTTATGATGTTTTTATTCACTCACACTATTTTCTATTTATAAAATTTTTTAAAAGAATGACTTTTAAATCGATTTAATATAAACGAGTTCCCGGTTTCCAACAAATGCAAAATTAAGTACTCTCCGGAAAATGCCTGATGACTCAAAATGCCAGTTTTTACTCCAAAAAGTAAATTTTTCTTATTAGACACGGGAAATGGGAAATCAGATCATTTTTTAGCTGAGTATTTAATCCGAAAAGAATTGATCAATGCTACTAAACCATCGCTCTACTATTTTTATCTTCCAATAAATGAATAAGCATTATTACATATCAGGGAGAGGTTTTGGCGTGAGTTGAACGCCGGTAGCACGGATTCATCGCCAGGCATCTAGCCTTCTTGCGGCATTGGTACCCTCTGAAAAAAATATGATTACTGATGTGAATGATGTTCATATTACTATTTGAAATAAAACTGAGGAAAGATAAAGATTTTTTGAATAAGGAATTCACCAATAAATAATTATTAGAAAACATATTTCAGGCTCAGGCGACCGATGGTAAAATATTGTTGGGCACTATTCATATCGCGATAAACCCGTGGGGCAACAGAGGCATACAGATTCAGATGGCGGCCCATCGTATAGCTCAGCGAGATCCTCGGACTGAATGCCAGGTAATCCCGTACCAGATTTTTCTGATTCATCAGATTCCATTCTTTTCGGATATACCAATTGACCGCCGGAGATACTTCCAGGCCTTTTATCCGCACATAAATCAATGCGATATCCAGGTAATGGCTTAATAATTCCCGACTGACCTGCTGAGCAAAAAGTTCTTTAAAAAACGTTCCATTATCTTCTTTTTCTAATTGATAAAGAGTCTGAATTTTTAGTCCATCACTGAGCGTAATGCGCAAAGTATCGGTAAAGATCAATTTGCGAAACAGATAACTGCGAACCTCCGGCAAAATTTCTTCGAAATCATATACCGTATAATTGGCAAGAATTTTCAACTGATACACATTTTCAAAAAAATCACCCACTTGATGAACAAAGGCTGTTGCTAATTGATAGATGCGATTCCAGTTGTTATTAGCACTGCGGGTTGGAAAAATATAGATTTGATGATACAGATAAAGATTGCCTTTTAACTTAACCAGAAAATATGGACTGAAGCGATGACTATAATCCAGGTCGGTGATAAAACGGACATCATCTTCATCGATTCCCTGGGCGGTATCGGGCGATGAATACTCATATTTGGTGTATGAAAAATTGAGCAGGGTTTCATCAGACTGACTTATTTTCCATCCCCACCGAAGGTGAAAAGCAGCCTGCAGGCCGTCAATATCGGTGCGAGCTTCTCTGGATAGTCCAGAACGGCGGGACGATAAAGTTGTAATTTGCGCGGTGTTGAAAGCAAAATATGTCATCATTCGGGAACCGCTATAAAGAATACTGAAACGATTGGCATAGTTTAATTCCTGGCGATGATTGATAAGATTGGGATTGCTCTGGGTAATATCCCGATTCTGTAATTTCGTTTCCACCTGGAAAACTGTCACTTTTGAGAAATGATAGCGCAAATCGTTATAAAGATAACGAGAATTAATACCAACATCTTCCAATATTTTATCCTCACTACCACTGACGGGAGGAAGAGGATACATATTATCCACCAGTTCATATCCAACCTGTATGGAATCACTGGCCAGAGAAGAAAACGCTTTGCGAAAAGAAATGAAATAGCGGTGCTCCTGATTTTTCCTGTCCGGGAAAAAATAGAAAGAGCTGAATCCATCGCTGTTGTTAATATAGCCACTCAGATCATAATTTTTGATTTTCATTCCGACCTGCGAGTACCAGCCCTGATCCCGATATTTATAAATATCTTCAGTGGTCCATCCCAATCCGGGTAAAAGCGTTATTTTGGGATGAGGCAGGTAATGAACCTCCTGATAGAGCAAATGTTTGCTGAACTTGATGAAGGAATTTTCATCAGAAAAGGTCCGGGAGCGCAGTTGACTGGCGGTACTCCAGTTCTCATTCAACCGATAGGTCCAGGAAGCGTTGAGATCATTCTCGTCCCTCCATTTATTTCCATAGGTGCTCCCCAGAAAAAGATTGCTGGTGAATTGCTCAGCAATCCTGAAATGTGAGCGGGAATTCCACCCAGAATCCCAGTTCAATCTTCCCAACCAGTACCAGCTTAAATTATCTTTGGATAAATTGAGATTATACTCATTTCCTTGAGCATAAACAGAAAAAAAGAAACCGCATGAGAGGAGAAGAGATGTCTTTAAAAATTTTTTTAACATGTAAAAAAATTGCCACAGAGGTTCCGGAATAATCAACCTGTGAGATTAGAAAACCATCAACAGATTTTTATTTACCTTCAATAATATAAACCTCCTCTTTCTCTTTTTTCATATTGTATTTTTCGCGGGCAATTTTCTCCAGGTACTGGTTATCATGTTTCAATTTCTCGATTTCTTTCTGCAAACTATCGTTCTGTCTTACCAATTCTTCTTTTTGCTGTAATAATTGGTTCCGTTCCTGCCGAAGCGAAAACAGTTTTATCATGGATTTGCTTCCGGTAAAGAAAACCACTATCAGCATCAAGACCAATATCGATAGTATCCATTTTAAGGTTTTCCGCTTGCGCTTGGTATCGCTTCGGTAATATCGAGATTTTGTATAAAAATAATTTTTAGGTTTATTGACCATACACATTACGAAAGAATTTAAAAAAGAACTTTACTATTGCCATCACCATTCTGCGCGGTTCTGAAATGTGATCGAAAAATCATTCAAACTTAAAAAAATGTTAAGGTCTATGCAATACAGGAAAGTAAAGATTCTGTGGAAAAC
>CAYMXZ010000244.1:0-5270 GCA_964394475.1 uncultured Caldithrix sp.
ATCAAGCCGTTGACGATTAAAATGTTAGACGGTGGTCCGAAAATCATCGTACTCTCCAGGGAGAGGTAATACTCCTTATTGGTACCCATTTCCAGGTAGGCATAAATCGGTTTACCAGATTCTTTAAAGCTTCTCAGGGCTTGTTTCATCTCATCCAGTTTGGCCCATCCACAGCTCAAGGAAATGGGACGAATAATAATTCCTTTTATACTCTCATCTTCTTTCGCTTTGCGAATACACTGTTGGATGCCTTCCAGAGTCGGAATGTCACCAGCAAAAATTTTTGTCAGCGGATCTGATGTTTCTCTTTCTGGAATTTCACCAAATATATCTAATTGTAGATAACTATCTTTTACTACTGGTGGTGAAGATTCTAACAGACGGGAGAATGTCAAATAATAAAAAGTACCCACACAAATAAAAATGACGAGGATTAATAAAGAAATTTTCATCCAACCTTTCATAATATCACCTCGGGAAAATGTGAATTATCTGAAATTAATTTTTTGCTACCAATATAAATTAGATCGATGTCAGAAAACCAGCAATAGTTGCTGTCATAAATGTGGCCAGAGAGCCTCCCAGCACTGCTCGTAGTCCGAATCTGGCCAGATCGTGTCTACGATTGGGTGCAATTCCTCCGATGCCTCCGATCTGGATGGCGATCGAAGAGAAATTAGCAAAGCCACACAGGGCGTATGTTGATATAATTCGGGCTTTTTCTGACAGAACTCCGCTGTGGATCATAGAACCCAGATCCACGTAGGCAATGAACTCATTCAAAACGACCTTTTCTCCGATTAAAGATCCAACCTTCACCGCATCGATCCAGGGTACTCCGATGATCCAGGCTATCGGGGAAAGCAGATAGCCCAGTATGGTATTCAGACTCAATGGTTTTCCAATGAGAGAATTCAGACCGCTATAGTTCCCTAATCCTACCAAAATATAGTTGAGTAAAGCGATTAAAGCAATGAATGCCAGCAGCATGGCGGCCACATTAAGGGCCAATTTCAATCCATCACCTGCGCCGGTAGCGGCAGCATCGATAACATTAACTGACGTTTTTTCGATTCTTAATTTTACAGTACCCCTGGTTTCTGGAAGATCTTTTTCAGGCAATAGAATTTTAGCAATCACCATAGTGGCAGGAGCGGCCATCACGGAAGCCGATAATAAATGTTTGGCATAAAAAATCTGCAGGTGCTGATCCGGTCCGCCTAAAATATTTACATATGCCGCCAGAACACCACCGGCGATAGTCGCCATGCCTCCTATCATTAAAGTAAGAAGTTCGGATTGAGTCATGGTTGATACATAAGGCCTTACGACCAGCGGGGCTTCGGTCTGTCCAATAAAAACATTGGCGGCAACCGAGAGAGATTCTGCGCCACTGACTCGCATAGTTTTGGCCATTACCCAGGCCATCGCCTGTACAATCCGCTGCATAATGCCTAAATGGTAAAGGACTGACATCAAGGAAGAAAAAAAGATAATAGTCGGCAGGACTTGAAAAGCGAATATAAATCCGAAGCCCTTATTCTGTAAATCAATTGGCAGAATTTTTTCGGTATTCGACTGTGATGAAAGAAATCCAAAGACAAATGATGCACCTTCAAAGGTGAAGCTGATAATTGTCACAAAAAATTTACTTAAATAATTAAAAAGGATTTCACCACCCGGAATGATCAGGACACAGATGGCGAAAATAATCTGTAATAAAATACCCATGCCTACCAATCGCCAATCAATCTTTCGCCGGTCCGCTGAAAACAGGAAAGCGATGGTCAGTAAACAAAGCAGACCAACCACCATGAAAAGCAAGTCGATTATCATTTCGATTTCTCCCGATCTCGTTTTACTCTTTTATCCAGTGCCTGCATTTTTTCTTTCACATCATCCGGAGGTTCAAAGCAATTTCGGCAGCGGGCTTCATAGATATCGGCAGCGCCAACCACCACGCGATCGCGATCAGTAGTTTTTCGCTGGGTATAATTAGCTGGATTTCCGCATATGACACAAATAGCATGAGTTTTGGTGATATATTCTGCGACGGCTAAAAGTTGAGGAATGGGCTCAAATGGTTCTCCCCGGTAATCTGTATCCAGGCCGGCCACGATAACCCGTTTTCCCATATTCGCTAATTTTTGGCAGACCGCAACCAGTTCCTGATCAAAGAATTGAGCTTCATCAATACCTACCACCTGCGCTTCCAACGATTGCTGCAGAATTTCCCAGGCATTATCTACCAGGCGTGACGGTATTTTTAATTCGCTGTGAGAAACAATATGATCGCTGCTGTAGCGAGTATCGATTCGCGGTTTAAAGATTGCCACTTTTTGGCGAGCAATAATTGCCCGTCGCAACCGGCGGATTAATTCCTCGCTTTTACCACTGAACATGCTGCCACAAATTACTTCTATCCAACCCATATTGCGATGCATAATTGAAAGCATGCTTGATATATCCCTGAATTTATCGCATGTGGAAACTTCTTTTTAGATGACTCTGAATTTGTTTTTTTAGGTGTCTACTTCTTATCTGATTGATTAGCCAATAACTTTTCAATTTTAGCCTGAATGATGTCAATAGCGATGACATTTTTCCCCCCATGGGGAATAATAATATCAGCATACCGTTTTGATGGTTCGATAAATTGCATATACATCGGACGCACTGTTTCCTGATATTGCCGGATGACTGATTCTACTGTTCGGCCTCGTTCTTCGATATCCCGTTCCAAACGACGGATAAAGCAAATATCGGCGGGAGTATCAACAAAAATTTTAATATTCATCAGCTCCCGCAATTCCGGAATAGTCAAAACCAAAATCCCCTCCAGAATAATGATCGGATGGGGTTGGACAATTCTGGTCTCTTTGCGGCGAATGTGCTGAGTAAAGTCATAAAGCGGTAATTCAATAGGTCGGTCCTGAAGTAAATCTTTCAAATGCGATATTAATAATTGATGATCAAAGGCATCAGGATGATCAAAGTTAAAATGCACCCGTTGTTCGAAAGGAAGATGCGACAAATCTTTATAATAGGAATCTTCCTGTAAAATGAGCACGTGTTCTGACGGCAGGGTATCCTGCAAGGTTTTCGCCACCAGGGTTTTTCCCGATCCGCTGGCACCAGAAATTCCGATTAACATCCCTTTTTTTACCATCTAAAATCCAGAATAAATTTGAAAGTGAAGTTAAGCGAGGAGGTATTCAAAAATCAACCTGAATGTAAATAAATAATTATCCGAGCAAAGAATTCACTTTAATACTCTATCTATTGAAATAGAGTACCTCGAGTACTCAATCGATGACAGAAGGGATTTGTCCTGAATTTTCGCGAAATGTCAAGTTAAGTCGTGGAACTTGAAAGCTTTTTTTACTGGAGGCGCCGGACGGATTCGAACCGTCGAATGGAGGTTTTGCAGACCTCTCCCTTAGCCACTTGGGTACGGCGCCTTCTCGCCAATGAATAATTTATAATTGATAGTTAATAATTCATTAATACGAATAAGTGAACCACGAAATACAGAATGCCATTGTTATTACAGGATCAACGGACAGAAGTTTTCTTGCAAAATTATGTTTTCCAGTTTCCCCACTGACCATTTATATATCGAACCACTATCAATTATAAATTAACAACTTTACACTGCTTTCCTGGTGGAGCTGAGGGGAGTCGAACCCCTGGCCTCTTGAATGCCATTCAAGCGCTCTCCCAGCTGAGCTACAGCCCCATTACCTAATCTTTAGCGATAAAATTTAATAGAGAATTCCAATCATGTCAATGTCCATTTAAAGTTTTATCTTCCAAATATCAACTGTTGTTTTAGAGATATTTGTGAGATAAATTAAGAATAAAAACAATGATCTATGAAATTAAATACGATATTCTTTTTGATCTTCTTTTGTTCGCTTTTACCTGGCCAGGTTTACCACATCAAAGTGGAAGGCACGATTGATCTCGGACTCCCCCCGTACATAAAACGCGTTATTGCAGAGGCTGAGAAGAATAAAGCCGAAGCACTTATATTCGAAATTAATACTTTCGGTGGGCGAATAGATGCGGCGACACAGATCAAAGATCTGATACTGAATACTTCCATTCCAACCATCGCTTTTATCAATAAACGGGCGATCAGTGCTGGCGCTTTAATAAGTCTTTCGTGCAATAAGATTGTTATGGTACCCGGTAGCTCGATTGGAGCAGCCACCGTGGTGGACCAGACCGGCGAGAAAGCCTCCGAGAAAGCCATCTCTTATTTCCGGGCTGAAATGGGAGCCACTGCCGAAAAAAATGGCCGCAATCGATTAATCGCCGAGGGCATGGTGGATGAGGATATTGAAATTGAAGGTTTGTCTCCCAAGGGGAAGCTAATTACTCTCACCACCGAAGAAGCCTTACAATGGAAAATGGCCGATTTTATTGTGAATGATCTTTCTGAAATTACAGAGCGTCTGGAAATTAAAAATAAGGAGATCATCTACTCAAAAATCAATTGGGCAGAAAAAGTGGTTCGTTTCTTAACGGATCCGCTGGTGAGTTCGCTTTTAATTTCATTGGGATTGATCGGCCTATTCTTTGAAATAAAAACACCGGGCTGGGGTGTTCCAGGTACACTGGGTTTACTCTTTTTGGCCCTCTTTTTTGGAAGCCATTATATTGTTAATCTGGCGGATATCATCGAAATTATTTTGTTTATCGTGGGAGCTGCCCTTTTACTTCTGGAAATTTTCGTTATTCCCGGCTTCGGAGTGGCCGGGGTTGGAGGCATCATTCTGATGATCACCGGAATCTATCTGAGTCTGGTTGGTCAGTTTAAGCATACCGATCCATCCACTTTTAGCTCCGCTGCTGGATATTTAGCATTTTCTCTCATTCTCACCATTCTTGGTGCACTGGTTATTATTAAACTTTTTCCGAAATCCTCTATCTGGCGCCACATCTCACTGGAAGAGTCCCAATTAAAAGATAAAGGATATATTGCATCCCGGGACTATCGAGGGTATCTTGGAAAAGAGGGAAAAGCGCTTAGCCCATTGCGGCCAGCAGGAATTGGGTTGTTTGATGGTGAACGTCTGGATGTGGTAAGCGCGGGTGAATTCATTGAGAAGGATACTCCCATCGTGATTTCCCAAATTGATGGGTATCGACTTATTGTTAAAAGCTTAGAGAAAAAAGAATGAATCCCTTTTTACCAATTATTATTCTTATCTTTGGTTTATTGTTGATCGCTGTGGAAATATTTTTAGTCCCGGGAGTAACTT
>CAYMXZ010000245.1:0-1204 GCA_964394475.1 uncultured Caldithrix sp.
GTAGAAGACACCCATGCCTATGATCAGGTAATCTCGTATGTGGAAGGAATGAAAAAACCTTTGCTGGATTATTTAAAACAAATCAATCCTGAAAAAATTGCGGTGAATTATTCTGAGGACAGTGAGATTTGTGATGGAATTACTCACGGGATGTATCTGACCCTTCATCGTTATTTGTCTGAGATTGGTTATGAGGATCGTTTAATTTCGGGTGAGCGGATTATTTCCGCCTTGCGAGAGAGAAAATCTCAAACTGAATTGACATATATAAAAGAAGCCATTCGCATCACTCTCAAAATTTTTGATGAAGTCAAAAAAATCATTAAACCGGGAATTACCGAGAAAAAGATTGCCGATTTTATGAAAAAACAGGTGCAGAAAAGAGGGGTTGGTTTAGCCTGGGATGAAAGTATGTGTCCGGCGGTATTCACGGGTCCCGAAACAGCCGCCGCTCATTATGCACCGACCGATCGCAAAGTGGAAGAAGGCCATGTCCTGAATATGGATTTTGGTGTGAAATTCAATCATTATGTTTCTGATCTCCAGCGAACCTTTTACATTCGCCGTAGAGGTGAAAAAGGTATTCCCCCGGAAGTGAAAAAGGGTTTTGCGGTGATTGTAGAAGCAATTGAAAAATCCCGGCAGGGAATGAAACCCGGTGTTCAGGGTGTGGCTATCGATAAAATCGCCCGCGATATCATTGTCTCTAATGGTTATCAGGAATTTCCACATGCTCTGGGTCATCAGGTGGGCCGCTATTCTCATGATGGAACAGCATTACTGGGACCTGCCTGGGAGAAATATGCTCAAAAACCATTTCAAAAATTAGAAGAAGGAATGGTATTTACTTTAGAGCCACGTTTAACTGTACCAGATAGGGGAGTCGTGACCATTGAAGAAATGGTAGTGGTCACTCATGGAGGTGCCGAATATCTATCCCGACCGCAGACCAGGTTATTTGTCGTTGGAAAGTGAAAATCAATCCATTTTTATGCCGTTATTTTTAATAGGTAGCCACCGAGCTTTAGCTCGGTGTATTTCTCCGCCGGAGAAATGATAAAACCTCCAACCGAATTCTGGTAAAAAATATTTCGATGCGGGATGGAATACCACATCAATTAACGGAGGTTTTCTGCACCTCCATTGTTTAAAAAATACCCTCCTGAATACGGCCAATCTCTAAAATCTACCACTAGCCTTTTTC
>CAYMXZ010000245.1:1304-5258 GCA_964394475.1 uncultured Caldithrix sp.
AAAAAATACCCTCCTGAATACGGCCAATCTCTAAAATCTACCACTAGCCTTTTTCTTACTGGATTCTCTAAAATATAACGGGCAATTTTTATCAATTCATTATGACGTCTTACAATATGTTCGTAGAATCTATCCTGCCATAATTGTCTATTTGGGTGTCGTCCCTTTAATTGAAATGAAATATTTTGTTTAATAAGATGAATTAGATCTATCAGATTTTGTGATTCGTCTTCTATCTGAATGAGCAAATGCAAATGATCGGGCATCAGACAATAAACCAGATAAACAAATTGGTAACGGTTTTCCATATCGTTTAGTAAAGTAACTATTTGAGTAGCCAGGCCTGCGGTTATTACATCAAATTGTTGATAAAAACAGATCGTCACAAAGGCTTGCAGTGGACCTTGATAAAGAAATTTATCCAGATGTATAGATTTTCTTTTCACCCAACTCACAGTGGAATATACAAAATCAATTATGAAAAACAATCCATTTTTATGCCGTTATTTTTAATGGGTAGCCACCGAGCTTTAGCTCGGTGTATTTCTCCGCCGGAGAAATGATAAAACCTGTAATAGAATTCTGGTAAAAAATATTTCGATGCGGGATGGAATACCACATCAATTAACGGGGGTTTTCTGCACCGCCCTGAAGGGCGGTGGCTACGGTTTTTTTCCCAAAAAATTGATAACCAAAGATCTCTATTACCATCTCTCTAAACAAATCGTCGGAGCGGAAGGTAAAAATTTTTATAATATTTCTGCTAAAATTACATAGATAGCGGCGCCGGCTGAGAAAATAAAAATCGCCGGTCTGATGAATCCCTTATCGAAAATAGGGACAGCTTTGCTGGAAAACAGAAATCCGATATAAATTGCTGGTAAAGAGATTATAGCCAAAATTAATTCTTTCAATCCAAACCGGTCGATGACGATTAGCGAAAGCACCGCGAGAATAGTTCCCACGACGAAAATAATTGAAAGAGTGCCGCGGATCATCGCACCGCTTTCCCGCTGATACAGCAGGGCGAGCGGCGGTCCTCCAATGGATGTGGTGGTCGCCATAAACCCAGAAAGAGTTCCCACTCCCAATAAATTTTTAGGAGTAAAAGGGAGATGTAAGCCGCTGGAGCTCAGTCCAACTGCCAGGAGCACAAGTCCACCAAATAAAATGGAAATAATATCATGAGGAAAATATTTCAATACCGCAGCTCCTAGAACGGTACCCAACACTCTTCCCGGGATGATCCATTTGAGACTTGGATAATCCACTTCTTTTTTCTCACGATGCGAAATCAGGATGTTTAAAAATAAAGCGGCCAATAGCAAAGGACCGGGCACAAATGATGGTTCAATCAATAGCAGAAGAGGAACAGCCAAAATTCCTAACCCAAAACCAATCACGCCTTGCAAAATAGAACCAAGAGTAATAATAAGTAAAGATAAGAAATAATTTTCAATAGAGAGAGGAAAGATCATCGCTTGCCGTATCTGATCGTAATTGCAAATTTCATTCAATAAACTTAAAAACAGATAATAAGTCAATAGGAAGAAAATATTTTTAATTTTTTTTATGATTATTGCCTTTGCGCTAAAAATTTTTGATGGACAGAGTTTTTGAAAGGTGTGATTATTTCTTTAGCTTCGGTAAAAAATGCTTTAAGTTCCTTAATAACAGTATAATAAAGTTTCCAAATCTCATCGTTTAGCCGTTCACCCATATTTTTGGTAGAGTGAATAGAGTAAAATTTTATTCTTTTATTTTTTAATTAAAAATCTATCATCTTTCGCACCCCCATCTTTAGCAAGCACCGTTGCCTGTTACAGACAGAGATAAGAGAAGTTTCCAATTATTAAGAAAGGATGGAGAAATCCAAGTTTACTTTTATTAACTCTATTTTAAAAAAAATGAATGCGCGTAGATTCATCAGCGAATTCATCCAGTTTTTACAACCGTTTTTATAGGACTTAATTCGATTTTTTTATGAACGAAATCGACAATCATGATTATTTTTTGTTGCAATAAAATTTTTCGTTTTTATAAAAATATTATCGAGGATGGAAAAAGATCGCATTAAAATTTTCAGAATCTAACAACTTCACTCTCCCATCTGAATGCTGTTAAGCGCAATTTACCAGTTCATAAAAGGCTTCGAAATTGCACACCAGGATAGACACGAAATACAAGTCGGTCTCCGTAAAATCTTTAAAATAAAGTATTCGTTTTTATTCTTTTTTTATTTTTACATTTGGCTGTTAACATTACATTTTCCAAATTGGTTTTATTTTTTATGAAAAGAAAATTTTTAAAAATATTTTTGGATGCATAAATGATGAGTACACTTTTCTCAGAATTGAAAATCAAAAGCATAATATTTCGTAACCGGATCTTTGTTTCTCCCATGTGCCAGTATTCTGCTCAAGACGGCATTGCGAATGAGTGGCATCTGGTTCATCTGGGTTCACGAGCGGTGGGAGGAGCTTCTCTGGTAATGACGGAAGCAGTTTCTGTATCTCCTGAAGGACGGATTAGTCATTATGATCTGGGAATATGGAATGATGCGCAGGTGAAGGCTTTTATACCCATCACCAATTTTATTAAAAGGCAGGGAGCCATCCCTGGTATCCAGTTAGGTCATGCTGGCCGAAAAGCTTCCATTCATCGACCCTGGGAAGGGGGAGAACCATTAGGTGAGAGTGAGCATCCCTGGGAAACAATAGCCCCCAGTCCTTTACCTTTTGCTCCGGAATATTCCACACCCCGAGAAATGGATTCAGAAGACATCAAAAAAGTAATTCATCAATTCAGGCAGTCAGCCCAAAACAGTCTGCAGGCTGGTTTTCAGGTGCTGGAGCTTCACATGGCACATGGGTATCTCTTACACCAGTTTCTCTCTCCCCTCTCTAATCAACGTCAGGATGAATATGGCGGGGATTTTATGAATCGGGTTCGTTTACCTCTGGCAGTCGCACGATCAGTGCGTGAAGTTTGGCCTGCAGAGTTGCCTTTGTTCGTCAGGATTTCCTGCACCGATTGGGTAGAAAACGGGTGGGATTTGGAACAATCGATTGAATTTTCTAAAATGATGAAAGACATTGGTATTGATGTTATCGATTGTTCCAGTGGTGGAATCCGACCAGGGATAAAAATTCCCGCTTCAGCCGGTTATCAGGTACCATTTGCAGAAAAAATAAGGGCCACGACTGGGATACTGACAGCGGCAGTGGGACTCATCACACAGGCCAGGCAGGCCGAAAAAATCATCGCCTCCTATCAGGCGGATGCGGTATTTTTAGCGCGAGAATTGTTGCGCGATCCGTATTGGCCGCTAAAAGCTGCTAAAATTTTAGGTGTTGATATTCCCTGGCCGGTCCAATACCTTCGGGCAAAATAGAAGTTTGGTTATATCATTCGAGGATAAATTGAATCAATTCGTTTTTTTAAGAATACTTTTTGATTGGTTTTTATAGAAGATTAAAATTTAAAAATGGAAGAAAGATGGAAAAAAAACGGAGAAATTTACAGATGCTTTTACCAACAGTTATTATGGCCTCTCTGGCCTTCATTTTATTGGCGCTGGGTTATTTTAAAGGGGACAATTCTTCAATCAATGGATTGAAAATAGGGTTTAAAATGGTTTTGGATGTCTTACCACTCCTCTTTTTTGCTTTCATTGTAGCAGGGATGGTACAGTCGCTGGTTCCAACAGCGCTTATTTCAAAGTGGATTGGGCAGGAGGCTGGTCTGCGGGGTATTATCATTGGAACCCTAACCGGGGCGATTTCTCCCGGCGGTCCCTATGTAAGTTTACCCATTGCAGCGGCACTGATGAAATCTGGTGCAGGAGTCGGCACCATGGTCGCTTTTATCACCGGTTGGTCCTTGTGGGCAGTAAGCCGCCTGCCAATGGAAATCGGATTGTTGGGCTGGAAATTTGCCGCCGTCCGCTTGTTG
>CAYMXZ010000246.1:0-5248 GCA_964394475.1 uncultured Caldithrix sp.
GTCCTATTGTTATATTACTGAAGAAGAAATGCCTTCTCATAAAGCACGCATCATCGTTTTAGGAGAAGGAAATCACATCCGGGAGATCATAGAAACCTGAGCTCAGAGAATTTGGTGCAAGAAATGTAGTCGTTTATTGCTGATCAATAAAGGGAATATTTTTCCTCCGCAAAGTTGATGAAAACTTCCAGATGAAACATCGCTTGAGAAATAACCTTTTTTTATTCCTGGCAAAAATTCTCGCCCGTCCATTGCTGCTCTTATACCGATACTCCCTTCACATTACCGTCTACCGGCGTCAGATTGTCCGGCAATGCCGAAAAAAAGGAGAAAATATTCTTTATTCTTTCTGGCATGAAAATATGATTCTTCCCCTGCTGGTTCATGAAAAACAGGGGATTCATGTACTGGTAAGCCAGCATTTTGATGGAGAAGTTATTGCCACCATCCTGAAAACATTCGGGTATTCTTCTATTCGGGGTTCGAGTACCCGCGGAGGGAAAGAAGCCTTTGACCTCATGAAGAAAAAAGTAAAGACCGGCCGTGCCGAAATTGCTTTTACTCCTGATGGTCCACAGGGACCTCGCCGGGAAGCTAAACTGGGGATAGTGCGTTTGGCTGCTCAGACCGGTTCGCCGATTGTACCGATTGCCGTGGCCGCCTCCCGAACAAAAAGATTGAGAAGCTGGGATCGATTGCTCATTATGCTTCCCTTTTCTCGCTGTGCATTGGTTTACCATCCAGCACTTTATGTCCCCCCTGAAGTCGATCTGGAGCAATTAAAATTACATGCCCAGCGATTGACTCAGATAACAAATGAACTTGAAAAGGTGGCTGAACGATGTTTGTTTGGCTAAGAATTCTGGCGATTATATTTTTTCCACTGCCACTATTATATACTTTTATTATCTATCTCAGAAACAAATGTTATGATTGGAACTGCTTTAAAAGTGATAAACTTACGGCACCGGTGATCAGTGTAGGGAATATTCAGTTGGGTGGAACCGGAAAAACTCCGCTGGTGCAACTGCTGGCGAACTGGCTGCACAGTGAGGGTTATCAACCGGTTATTTTGACCCGTGGATATAAACGTCACAGCCAGCATACCGTTATCATCGATGAGAATAATCGGGATAGCGTGACGGTTTATGAAGTGGGGGATGAACCTTTGCTGCTGGCCAGGAATTTACCCGGGATGACAATCGCCGTGGATGCGCAACGCCAGCGCGCGGCTCAGGAAGTGCTGAAAAAAAAATCGGATGTTATATTTATTCTGGATGATGGCTTCCAACATCGCCAGCTCAAACGGGAACTGGATCTCGTTTTGCTCGATAGCTCCCGCTGGTCAAAACTTCCTTTGCTATTTCCGCTGACCTCCTTCAGGGATCTTCCCTCTTCTCTCAGAAGAGCACAGGCGATTATTCTGATCAACGCTTCAAATGATCCGCAGAAGTCCCAAAAAATAAAGGGAGAGATTTTTTCGAAATGGAGGATCCCGGTGTTTTTTGGTGAACATCACCCACTGGCTGTGAAAAATATAGTGGGCAAAACCAGTTTGAATCTTGCGGATCTTAAAAATAAAAAAATTGTTGCTTTCTGTGGAATCGCTCGACCGATGTCTTTCTTTAACTTGCTAAAAAATCTGGACACCCAACCACAGTGGCGTAAAGTATTTCCGGATCATTATGCCTATCGACAAAAAGATGTGGAGTGGATCTGGGAGAAAGCAGCGGCCATCGGTGCAGATTGTATCATTACCACCCAAAAAGACGCCGTTAAAATAGTTAGACTGAGAATTCCCTCCGCTCCTCAATGGCATTTTTTGCAGATAGGTTTTGAAATAGCTGAGAAAACAGAATTTCTCACCGTGTTACGGAATTCTATTCAGAAGAGTAGAAAATAAATGTATTTTCTTTCCAGATCATCCTGACGTCGGATATTCATTCCTGGTTTAATTTTTATAACTATTTATTTCTGGAGAACGATGAGAGGGCCTGGCGGTATCATGTGGTATACTTTTCGTATTGAAGATCGTGAAACTTATTGTTGGTAAATATGGTTTCAATGAGTGATCGGAAGGGTAGAAACTAAATGAAAAAAGATTTTGCAAATTTACAAATATATATTAAAGTTTGAAGCTTATATCGCGGGGTGGAGCAGTTTGGTAGCTCGTCGGGCTCATAACCCGAAGGTCGCAGGTTCAAATCCTGCCCCCGCTACTAATCACACTGTCCTGATTATTTTTTTAGGGCAGTTTTTTTATCATAAAGGCGGCGTAGCTCAGTCGGTTAGAGCATCGGAATCATAATCCGAGTGTCCGGGGTTCGAATCCCTGCGCCGCTACTTGGTTAATCCTTCCAGTTATGAAAAGTCAACTAAAAAACCGGTTTCTGGAATTTGTTCTGCAAAAAAATCTTTTTCAACCAGGTGAAAAGATACTGGTTGCGGTGAGTGCCGGGGTGGATTCGCAGGTGCTTCTCCACCTGTTCAGGAAATGTCAGAGACGTTTAAAAGTGGAATTGGGTGTGGTTCATTTGCATCATGAATGGCGTACAGCCTCTGCCGATGCCGATCAGGAATTGGTCAGATCGGTGGCGGAGAAATTTCAGTTGCCTTTTTTTAGTCTGCGGCAATCGGTGGTTACATATGCTCGGGAACAAAAAATTTCCGTGGAAGAAGCGGGGCATCTACTGCGGGAAAAATTATTTGAAGAGGTGGCTGCTCGCGAAGGTTACCAGAAAATCGCCACTGCTCATCATTTAGATGATCAGGCAGAAACGGTGTTGATGCGCCTGCTGCTGGGCACTGGTCTCTCCGGCCTGGCTGGAATCAGAGTCCGCAAAGGACGGTGGGTCCGACCCTTGCTTTTTGCGACTCGGGCTGAGATTATGGAATATGCACAACAGCAGAAAATTAAATTCCGCGAAGACGAAACCAACCTGGATACTGCTATTCTTCGGAATAAAATCAGACACCAGCTGCTGCCTTTACTGAAAGAGCAATACAATCCCCGTCTGGCTTCGCAATTGGCTCATCTGGCCACTATTTTTGAGGAGTGGAATAATTATCTGCAAGAACAGCTCCCCGAAATGGTTAAAAAATTTGTAAAACCAATCTCTCAAAATAAATTTAAAGTTGGAATCCACTTTTTTAGACAATATTTTAGTTGGGTTAAAATATTGTTAATTGAGTACATATTTCAAAGTCTGGGACAAAAGAAATTGAGAGTCAATTATCAGCAATTTCATGATTTTAACCGATGGGTGGAAAAGAGTACACCCGGAAGTCGCTTTCAGTGGAATCCACAGCTGATTTCTGTGAAACGAACAACTGCCATCGATTTTATGGTACTTTCTGAGAAGGAAGATTCAAATGAAGAATTGGAGATTGATTGGGGGAATAAATATGTGATCCCTGGCAGTGATATGCAGCTTATCATTTCACCGGCCAGCCGGGAGGAGGTAAAATTCTCTTCCTTGAAAACAGAGGAATTTATTGCGGGAGATCACCTGGTATTCCCTTTACGTCTAAGAAACTGGAGAGCGGGCGACCGGTTTTTTCCGCTGGGAATGAAACAGTCCAAATTGATCAGTGATTATTTGACAGACCATAAAATTGGCTATCCTGAGAAAAAGAATATTAACGTGTTGTTGAGTGGAGATGAAATTGTTGCCCTGATCGGAGTGCAGATTGATCATCGCTTTCGAATTCAAGAAAATACAGAGAAAATATATCGACTTAAATTAATAAAGAACCAATGATGGAACCGAAACATATTACAATTGATGATCTGGATTTTGAACTTTTAATATCCCATCACCAAATAGAGAATCGTATCGCTGAGTTAGCAGAACAAATTTCAGCTGATTATCAGGGTAAAGTTCCTATTTTGGTAGGTGTGTTAAATGGTGCCGTTATTTTTTTATCCGATTTAATTCGTAAATTAAAAGTGGAATGTGAAATTGATTTTATAAAAATTTCCAGCTATGGAAGCAAACGAGTCTCCTCCGGAGCAATAACCATGATCAAAGATTTCAGTGCTGACCTGCACGGACGGGATGTATTGGTGGTGGAGGATATCGTCGATTCCGGGCTTTCGGTAAATTACTTGAAAAAAAGAATAGAAAGTATGAAACCTGCCAGTATTAAATTTGTATCACTACTGGTGAAAAAAGGCTGTGCGGTTGTCCCATTGAATATCGATTATGTAGGATTTGAGATAGAAAATAAATTTGTGGTCGGTTATGGCCTGGACATCGCCCAGAAGAAAAGAAATTTAAATGCTATATATCAAATTAAAGAATAATTTGTGAGGAATGGATAATCATTATGAATCAAAATAGAAACCCAAAAATGCCGGAGAAAAAACCATTAGTGCCCAACCGCGATAACAATGAATTCCAGTGGAAGAGAGGATCAAAAACCATCATCATCTGGGTTATCATTATTATGGCCATCATTCTCCTGACTTCTATCTTTCCAATGGGCAAGGGACAAGTACGGGATATTCCCTATTCAAAATATCTGTATTTTCTGGAAAATGATTTGATCGCGATCGGTGAAGTGGTGATAAAAGAGAATGAATTTCGTGGGGAGTTAAAAAAGTCTTTTCAGGATATTCTTCCCAATGGTAAAGCTATAGATTACAAAAAGTTTAAAACTATTCTGCCCTTTGTCGATGAAAAGATGGTTCAAACCTGGCAGGATAAAGGAATCAGCATTGAATTTGTGCAACCATCCAGTGAATGGTTATTAATTTTAGGTAACATGCTGCCCTGGATTTTGCTTATTGGATTCTGGATTTTCTTAGCGCGACGCATGCAAGGGGGAGGCGGTGCCGGGCGCAACATTTTTTCCTTTGGTAAAAGCCGAGCCAAAATGATGATGGAGAGTGAAACCAAAGTGACTTTTGATGATGTGGCGGGCTGTGATGAAGCAAAAGAAGAGTTGCGAGAGATCATTGAGTTTTTGAAAAATCCTGCCAAGTTTAATCGACTGGGGGGAAAAATTCCCAAAGGTGCTTTACTGTTAGGCCCTCCTGGAACAGGAAAAACTCTTTTAGCCCGAGCAGTAGCCGGTGAAGCCGGTGTGCCTTTTTTCAGCATGAGCGGGGCGGATTTCGTGGAAATGTTTGTGGGAGTAGGCGCCAGTCGGGTGAGGGATTTATTTGAGACCGGCCGCAAACACGCTCCATGTATCATCTTTATCGATGAAATGGATGCGGTGGGTCGGCAGCGGGGAGCAGGCC
>CAYMXZ010000247.1:0-5193 GCA_964394475.1 uncultured Caldithrix sp.
ACCGCATCTCTCATTGACCGGTGTCCAGGCCAATCAGCGGTTGGTGCTTAAGGCGGAAAGTGAATGGGTTTTACTAGCCTATCTGATCGGGAAACTATCGCAAAGTCAGACGGTGAAAAGAAACTTACCATCCGGAATTCTCCAAATTTTACCTCGTTTTGAGCAGGAACAGACTTCTCAGCTTACCGGAATAGCGACTGATCACCTACAACAATTGACCGATCATCTTTCCCGGGCAGCCAGGCCGTTGATCATCGCCGGAGGGGTATCTACTGCCCATTCTCATGGCTTAGAAGCGGCCGTTCTGGCCTCTCTTTTACAATGGATGGTGGGCAATGATAACAATCAACTTGATTTTGCAGGAGCAGAAAATTATCAACAGGTGGGATCCTTGCTGGATGTGGAAGGATTGGTAAATCAGTTGGCGCAAAAATCACTGGGAGTATTTTTTATCTCCCGGGTGAATCCAGTGGCCCAGCTTCCGATAAATTTTGAATTTTCGCAGCGAATGCGCAACGCCCGATTCACGGTAAGTTTATCGGATGTCATGAATGAGACTACCCGTGAATGTCAACTTGTTCTCCCCCTGTCCCATACGCTGGAAAGCTGGGGAGATGCCGTTCCACATTATGGTTTACGCAACGCCATTCAACCAGCCATCGAACCGCAATTTGATTCACGCAGCGAAGGTGATATTCTTTTAGAGATTATGAATGGTGGTGAATCAGCCCGGCGTTATAAGGATTATTTATTCGAACGCTGGCATAAAAATTTTGGTGAGGAAGGTCGAAAAGATTTTCTCACCCATGGTTATCGTCGAGAACCGTTGCCGAAAATACAGCTGTCGCTGAATGCTGCTCAAACTATTTCTTTTCTGAAAGAAATGAATAGGAACGAATCCGAAGCGGTGAACATCGTGTGGTTAACCCCCTCTATTCGCAATTTTGATGGTCGCGGGCGCGATTTATCTCTGCTGCAGGAAATCCCTGATCCTTTAACCACTGTTACCTATGGAGACTGGATTTCTATTTCTCCGCAGATGGCTTCTGCGCTGAAAGTAAGCGATCGCGATGAGATTCAAATTGCCTCTCAGGGTTTCTCTCTTCAGCTTCCGGTGAAAGTGCAAAAATTATTACCCGATAAAACCTTGCTTATACAAAGAGGGGTAACTGCCAGCTTCCCGCTTGAGTTTGATCGACGTTCGGGTGAATTATACTGGGTGATTACCAATACCTCTCTATCCAGAACTGGTAAAAAAATAGCCTTGCCCATTTTAGCTGGATCGATGGAAGAGGAAGGTCGAGGATTATTACCGGAAGACGCTGAGCACAGGCATGGTCAAGATACTGAGCATAAACCGTGGTATCCGGAGCATGAACATAAAAATTATCGCTGGGGCATGGCGATTGATCTGGAGAGCTGTATAGGATGTAATGCCTGTGTGGCCGCCTGTTATGTGGAGAACAATATTCCGCTGGTAGGTGCAGAGGAACATTTGCGAGGCCGTGAGATGTCCTGGCTCCGCATCCAGCCATATTTTGATAAAGAGGGTCAGATCGAATTCGTTCCTATGCTGTGCCAGCATTGTGATAATGCTCCCTGCGAAACGGTATGTCCCGTTTATGCCGCCTATCATAATCCCGAAGGTTTGAATGTACAGGTCTATAATCGTTGTGTGGGAACTCGGTACTGTGCCAATAACTGTCCTTACAAAGTTCGCCGCTTCAATTGGTTCGATCATCATTTGCCAGAGCCACTGGATAAGATGTACAATCCAGATCTGTCGGTACGGGGCAGAGGAATAATGGAAAAATGCACTTTTTGTATCCAGCGGATACGATCAGCCAAGGATATTGCCAAAGATGAAGGACGATTGGTCCAGGATGGTGAGGTCATTCCGGCTTGCGCCCAGACCTGTCCGACCAAAGCGATTACCTTTGGCAACTTGGAAGATAAGAAATCGAAGGTGTATCAACTGGCTCACTCGGAGAGAGCTTATCATGCTCTGGAAGAACTGGGGACCAAACCAGCTGTCAATTATTTGCGGAAGAGGGGAAATCATTATGAAGCCTGAGGCTATGAAACAAATTGAATTCAATACCACACTGGAACAGGATATCCTGATGGCCATGAGAAAACCACGACCGGTGTACTGGTTGGCTTTAGCAGTATCCGCGCTGTGTTTTGCGGTCGGAATGGTCACCTGGATGTATATGATGTTAAAGGGCATGGGGATTGCCGGTATCAATAATCCGGTCGGCTGGGGTGTGTTCATTACCGACTTTGTATTCTGGGTGGGTATTGCCCATTCCGGAACGCTTATTTCGGCCGTACTCTTTTTATTCAGGGCAAAATTCAGAAATGTTTTTAATCGCTCGGCCGAGGCGATGACAGTTTTTGCGGTAATGACCGCCGGCTTATTTCCACTTATTCACCTGGGTCGAGGCTGGATTTTTTACTGGTTATTCCCGTATCCGAATCAACGTCAATTGTGGGTCAATTTTCAATCGCCGCTGATCTGGGATGTATTTGCGGTAAGCACCTATTTTACCATTAGTGCGATTTTTTGGTATATTGGAATGGTACCTGATCTGGCTATTGTGCGCCGACGTACTGAAGGCATTCGGAAAAGAATTTATAGTATTTTTTCTTTGGGTTGGACCGGAAGTCTGCGGCAGTGGCAACATTACAACAAACTCTATATCTTCCTGGCCGCTTTTGCCACTCCGCTGGTGATCTCGGTCCACTCGGTAGTTTCCTGGGACTTTGCCATGAGTGTGATTCCGGGTTGGCATACCACCATCTTTGCCCCTTATTTTGTGGCTGGCGCCATTTTCTCTGGCACCGCCATGGTTCTGACCCTGGTGATTCCCATGCGGAAAATTTTTCGCCTGGAAAAGTATATTACCCTGGATCATTTTGATAAAATTTCAAAGGTCTTACTGTTTACCTCCCTGATTGTCACTTACTCCTACATCGTGGAATTTGCCCTGGCGTTTTATGGGGGACATAAATTTGAGGAAGCTCATTTCACCTATCGTTTGTTGGGAGACTATCGCTATTTTTACTGGTTAATGCTGTTTTGTAATTCCCTGCTTCCTCTTAGCTTGTTCGTTAAAAAACTTCGTCGTAAAATTTCTTATCTCTTCCTTTTATCCCTGTTCGTCAATGTGGGAATGTGGCTGGAGCGATTTGTCATCATCGTTACCTCACTATCTAAAGATTTTGATCCGTATAACTGGGGATTGTACCTTCCCCGCTGGCCAGAAATAGCGATTACTTTGGGTAGTTTCGGAATGTTTTTTATGTTCTTTCTTATTTTTACGAAAGTCTTACCTATTCTCGCTATCACTGAGATTAAGGAGGAAGCTGCCGAATGAAAAATCAATTTGTTTTTGAGGAAAAGCAGCAATTTTTACAACAGCTGGAAAGATTGATAAAAGAGGGAGTAAATCCCAAACAGATCACGATATTCACACCCTTTCCCGTGCATGAAGCAGAAGAAATTTTGCGGCTGAAAACTTCACCTTTACGATTTTTCACCTTGATCGGAGCTTTATGCGGCCTATTGTTTGGTTTCTTTCTTACCATCTGGACTTCTCTGGACTGGCCGTTAATTCGCGGGGGAAAACCAATTGTTGCTCTTCCACCTTTCATGATCCTGGCATTTGAACTGACTATTTTATTTGGCGGAGTGATTTCTTTTATTGGTTATTTATTGCTGGCGAAATTACCCAGCGTAAAAAGAATTATTCAACCGGAAGAATACGGAAATCAGTTTGTCATTCACATTCTGAATGAGGACCAAAAATGAACCGATGGCAGATGAAACCAGTTTCTTTAATAATAATTACCGTGTTGGGAATATTACTCATTGCTCTGATTGAAATTTTAATCAAAGCGGAGAGTGATGGGACTTTACTGCTTACTTTAACCTTCTGGGTAGCGGTGATTCAGGGGCCTCTGGTAGTAGCAGCCGCGGCTGACTTAGCCCAGGGGAAATGGATGGCCCCCCTAAAAAAAGATTTGCTGGCATTTTACCCATTAATCTTATTCATTGCTTTTTTATTTCTGATTCTCAGTTTTCAGATGAACATTTACCGGTGGTCGATTCATCCGGGACAGTGGCTGAATAGTGAATTTTTTATTGCTCGAAATTTTTTCTTGCTATTGCTTTCCTTTATATGCGCTCGACTCTACGTATCGGCGGCGGTGAAGGAATCTCCACGCAAGGGATTTTTTGCCGTTCTGTATATTCTCTCATTCATCGTGGTACAATCCCTGGTGGCCTTCGATTGGGTGATGAGCCTGGAATATCCCTGGATGAGCACCATGTTTGCTCCTATCTTTTTTATGGAATCATTTTTTGCTGGACTGGCGGTGACGGCGCTTATCTCCGGATACTTGAGTCGAAAATATCCTGAGCAGAGTTCATCCTTCGCGAAAGTGATGCGTGACTCTGCCCAGTTTATGTTTGGATTTGCACTGGCCTGGGCGGGTTTATACTATGGACAGTTTCTGGTCATCTGGTATGGGAATATCCCCTGGGAAACCAGCTTTTTCAGCACCCGATTGGATCACTCACCTTATCGGGAAATGATGTATCTGATTATTCTTTTTCTCTTTATTCTGCCCTTCCTGGGTTTACTTGGTAAGAAACTAAAAACTAACCGTGTTTGGGTCACAGTTATTTCGCTTATTGTTTTGACTGGGATTTTGATCGAACGGATTTTTTACATATTACCGCAAGTATCAATTAATTTTGTACTGGTGATTATCGAGTTTTTAATACTCTTAGTAATCATTTTGCTCTGGTTTATTAATAGAGATAATATCATAAAACCATAATATTTTGTTATCTGTCGTATCATATTCAAGACGTCTTGCTTGTAAAGCTACAACCTTTAATCAGACGAGTCAGATTTATTAAATTTCTTTCCGGGTAGTATCCACTAATATCCATCCGGGCAATTTTTTTAATCATTTCATTGACTTCTTTATTTGAAATTCTCTGTCTGATTCACCTCTAAAAATTCCGCTTAATTGACATGCCGAAAGATGCAATAGCTTTATTGCTTTCAGATGGAGGCTAAAGTATGAAATATCCGACCTATTTAGCTCACCATCCTATAGTTTTTATGCTTAATATCAGGAAAATATTTCTCTCTACCTTTTCCAGGAGTTTACGAAAAA
>CAYMXZ010000248.1:0-5182 GCA_964394475.1 uncultured Caldithrix sp.
ATGATGACCAGAGTAAAAATCGCGACATACACCATATTCTTAAAAAGGGCAGATTCATACTTCAAATGCATAAAATAGTTTAATACCAGCGTGCTTTTGAATCCCGCAATAAAAATAGCCACAATAATGGCAGAGTTTTTTAGATTCAAACCGACCACTGTCACCGTCAAACCCGTCAATATTAATAAGGCTAACCAGACCATGACATAGGTGCCGAAAGTAATCAAATAAGAGTGTTCTGGCTTTTTTTCCATACTTTGCTCCTTCCCTTACATCGAGATCAAATAGAATAATGGGAACAAAAAAATCCAGATAATATCTACCAGATGCCAGTATAATCCAGCATTGTGAAGCTTCACTTCATTGCTCCGCAAATTTTCTTCGGATATCTCTCCTTTCGTTACCAATTCTATCTGAGTGACATTTGCTGTGATTGGATTGCTTCTCCACAGAATACGACCAGAATTATCAACCAGGGACAGCGATTGGCCGATAAATTTTTCCAATTTTTCACCCTGTAACACCACTGGTTTGCTGGTTTTCTTCGAGATATAATAAAGAAGAAATAACATGATTACCATTCCGATGAAAACATGCAGACCATGTAAACCGGTCATTGAATAATACAACCCATAGAACATAATTTCACCTTTAGGATGTAGCATTAATTCGGATGAACCCGGATAGATTCCATGAGCAATCTTATGACCCCATTCAAAATATTTATTGACCAGGAAAGCTGCACCCAGCAGGAAAGTTAATACCAAAAAGAAGATGGCTAATTTTCGGTAATGCCTTTGCAACGATGCGACCGAGAGAACCATGGTTAAACTACTGGTGAGCAGGATAATGGTATTCAGAGCGCCAACGAACTGATCGAGCTGACCGGAAGCATAATGAAATTCCTCCGGAAATCTTTTCAGATAAATCGCATACAACAGAAACAACCCACCAAACAGTAGCAATTCAGTAAAAAGAAACAACCACATGCCGATTCGGGCCCCAATCGGATCATAATGTTTTTCCAGAATGAGCTCCCCAGTCTGACTCATTTCTCCTCCTTCTCTTTAGTGCCGTGATAATATGGCTCATGTTCAACTACCGGGATCTGGTGAAAATTTTCCAGCGGCGGAGGTGTTGGAACTTTCCACTCCAATGTAGTACCTCCCCAGGGATTGATCGGTGCCTTTTCTCCCCGACGAAAACCAACAATCAGGTTAATGAGCATAATAAGAATTCCGGTGACCAGGATCCAGGAACCGACAGTGGCCACCACATGCAGATGATGAAATTCAGGGAGAGCATCATAATAACGCCGCGGCATACCCTTATAACCCAGAATAAACATGGTGAAATAGAGCAGATTAAAACCGATAAACAAGAATATCCAGGCAATGTAAGAAACTTTTTTGTTGAACATTCGGCCGAACATTTTTGGACCCCAATAATGCAAAGCAGCAAAGAAAATAAAACCGGTGCCGCCAAACATTACATAATGAAAATGAGCAACCACAAAATAGGTATCGTGCACATGGATATCTGTGGCTAAAGATCCCAGCACCAAACCGGTTAGTCCCCCAATCGAAAATAAAATAATAAAAGTGATCGCATACAGGAAGGGAGGTTGCATATCAATCGATCCTTTGTAAAGCGTGGCCAACCAGTTAAATATCTTAATAGCGCTGGGGATTGCTACCAGAAAGGTCAGAAAAGAGAAGGCCATCCGGGACGTGTCACTAATCCCACTGGTAAACATGTGATGTCCCCATACCAGATAGCCAACAAATGCAATGGCCATACTGGAAAAAGCGATGGCTTTATAGCCGAAGATAGTGCGCCGGCTAAAAGTTGGAATAATTTCCGATAAAACACCCATGGCCGGAAGGATCATAATATAAACGGCCGGGTGGGAATAGATCCAGAATAGATGCTGATAAAGAACCGGATCTCCACCCTTAACCGGATCAAACACTCCTACTCCGATTAACCTTTCAACCATTACCAATGCCAGTGTAATTCCGAGAATTGGAGTAGCCAGAATCTGTATCCAGCCTGTCGCATAGAGCGACCAGCAAAATAAGGGCATTTTAAAGAACGTCATTCCCGGAGCTCGCAGGCGGTGAATAGTCGTAATAAAATTCAATCCAGTCAGTATCGATGAAAACCCGAGGGTAAAGGCGGCCAGGACAGCTAAAGTCACATTTGTTCCAGTGCGAATGCTGTAAGGCGCATAAAAAGTCCAGCCAGTGTCCGCCGGACCCGGTCCGCTAAAAAGAGAAGTCATGGCGATCAAAACACCAACCAGATATAACCAGTATGAGAGCAAATTCAGACGGGGAAAAGCCACATCTCTGGCTCCCAGCTGTAAGGGCAACATAAAATTTCCAAAAGCGGCTGGAATACCGGGGATGATGAATAAAAAAATCATCAGCACTCCATGCAGAGTGAAGAGGGCGTTATATGTTTGAGCACCAAAGAGAGTTTCTCCTGGTGATATTAATTCCAGACGCATGAGAATACCAATGAAAGCCCCTACCAGAAAAAAGGTAAGCATGCTTACCAGATACATTATTCCAATTCGCTTGTGATCAGTCGATAGCAACCAGGCGAATAAACCCGAGTGAGCAGTTTTCACCTCATAAAAACTCTTTTCACTGCGAATATTCTCTAAAGGAGCATTAGTCATTCTTAACCTCATCGTGTCCTTTTTGCTTTGTTTTTTTGATGGATAAAAAAGCAATGAAAATCACCAATCCGACCAAAAAAATGGTACCACCAACTTTGGTAAAATTGAAGACATATTTTTTACCTGCTGGATCATAACTAAAACAGTACAACAACACCTTACTGATTGTTGGCCCTGTTCTTCCGGCCGCCGCTTCGGTGATGGCCATTTTCAGATCAAATGGTTGAAACTCGATGCCGCGAAGATACCGGCTTATTTTCCCATCGGCAGATAGGACGATAAGCGCACCGGCATGTACAAAATCTTTCCCTTCCTTTTTGAATTTAAAACCCACTGCCTCTGTAAATTGATGAATGGTAACACTATCACCAGTAAGCCACATCCATTCCCCTTCCGGAAATGCCCGGCGACGGAACGATTTAAAATAATTTCTCTTTTTCTCACGAGCCAAATCAGGATGATCAGTGGGATCAAAACTGATGGTAACAGCCCGATAATCTCTACCCGGTTCCATATCCAGGCGATCGAGTACATCTACCACACCACCTAATAAGGGACTACAGATTCCCGGGCAATTGAAATAAACCAGAGAGACGACTAAAGGGAGCGTGCTTATATCTTTTAAAACCACCGAGTCCCCTTTTTCATTTAAAAAGGTTAATTCCAGAGGAACATATTCACCAAGATGTTCAACAATTACTATTTCCGGCTCGGGTAATACTGGCACCCCCCATAAAGATTGATGGAAAGGGAAAATGATGAAAAAACATGAAACGACGAGGAAAGAAATTATTTTTATCATTGCTTGACATCCAGTACCATTATGATTCACTAATCGAATTTAGAATACTCAAAAAAATATTTAAAACTGTTTTTTAAATATCCCTCAAAATAAAATTTGGACAGTTTAATCGTAATTCACTTACCGACAATGAAACATTCCGCAACCGACAAAAGGGTTGTTGGTGCGGTTGAATAGAATCCAGCTCACCGTGAAAATGCGTACAGGATAAACAGGTTTTTATTTCGTCCAGTAAATGATGAGCCTGAAAAGATTCCAGCAATCGTAAAAGAAAAATCATTACGGCCTTTCTCCTCTCAATTGGAAAATCATGGACGAGATCTACCACTGGTTTATAACAATCCGAAAGTTGCCGGGCAACCGAAAACCCTTCTCTGGTCAAACTAATAGGAAATTTCCGTCCATCGCGTCGGGAAATAATCTTTTGCACAATTCCCTTCTGCTCCATGGATTTGATGGCATCACTGACTGTAGCAGGGGTTAAATGAAAGGTGCGGGCTAACTCGGAAACTGAACTGAATTTTCGAGGATGAGCAGATATATATAATAAAAACTGAATTTGAATAGGACTCAATTTCTTTCGCTTGCCCGATTCCCATAATAATGCTCGAAAAACTTGAGAAACTCGTTCGAAGGCCGTTACAATGGTATGATCGATAGAAGTTGATTCGATTGGAAGAATTTCTTTGACCAAATGATTGACCTTTTTTGAAAAATTTAGGAATCCTAATGAATAAAATCAATGATTAAAATTTTTTCACCCTGAATGGTTGGTAATTTTTCATAAAAAAATCCGTGCCACTAAAAGTCAGCACGGATCATTCAACCCAAAACTTAGGATGATCGAATCTATTTCACTTTATTCATTTCCACATCTAGTTTGATATTGACATCATTGCTGACAACTAAACCACCAGTATCTAAGGTCTTATTCCAGCTCACTTTATAATCCAGCCGATTGATTTTGGTTTCAGCAGATACCCCGATCTTGGTATTCCCCCACGGATCATTGATTGGTCCAAGAATGGTAAAAGGTAATTCGATTTCCCTGGAAATACCACGAATGGTTAATGTTCCCTTCGCAACATATCCCTCACCTTTTTTACTAATATTATTGCTCACAAAGGTAAGCTCCGGGTAATTGACAGCATCAAAAAAGTCAGCACTGCGCAAATGCTCGTCGCGTTTTTGATCATCCGTAAAAATGCTGGCCGTCTTAATGGTGGCTTTTACGGAGGATTTGCTCAGATCTTTTTCATCAAACATAAATTCAATGTCATACTCCTGAAATTTTCCAGGGACAGTAGCAATCACCATATGCTTGACGGTAAAGCCGATATTGGTATGTGCTTTATCGGCGACGTATTTATCAGCGGCTTGGATTCCGCTGGTGAGGAATAACAGGGACAATACCAACAAAAATAATTTATTGAAAAACATAGAATAACTCCATATTTTGATTTATAGTTTAAAAAATAATTGATTTACTAAATCACTTCTTAAAACTTCTTGGTTTTTGATGAAATAGAAATTCCCAGGTTACAAAAAGAATTAAAACTATTATTTTGGGGAAACATTCCTTGGCCTTCATATGAAGAAAAAAATTGCTTGTTGATTATTCCTACTGCTAAAAAACTTTTATGATCATTACTATTATTATCAAATTTAATTTTATGCCAGCGGTAATTTGCAGA
>CAYMXZ010000249.1:0-5172 GCA_964394475.1 uncultured Caldithrix sp.
GGGTTATATCTTTAATATCCCCATCATTATAGTAAAATTCAATGATTCCTCCCCCTTTTTTGGCATAAATCAGATTACGGGTGGCACTTTCAATCATTAATCGTTCCAGGTTTACAATGCGTCCGGTAAAGCCATAATGAGTAATATCAATAATTTCCACGATAATGGGAATGTCATCTACACTACCATCATAACCGATTCTCAGAATTTCCACCTGTTTTCCAACCCCAATCTCCTCTATTCGTCGTTTGACTTCATCGGGTTGAAGCGCGCCTTCCCGAATAATAAACTTTTCTTTTTTTCGCTTGAACGGCCAGATAAAGAAACGAGCCGAACCCTCAGATGGATCAAAGCAATCCTTTGATCGGCCAAAGTCGAAATGATCTTCTTTGAAACTCATACAATCTCCACCCATATTAGTAGATTCTGTCGACAAATTATTATATTACTATTAAAAATGCAAATTTTATTTTCATAATCCTAAAATTATTAATTGGTTATGATTAACTATTTTTTTTACCTCTATCACAGCTCTGAAAGAATACCGGAAATAGTATGCCAGACCCATAAAAGAGCTTAATTTCACAATTCCATTGAAAAGATATGAGATTATGATTAAGCTTAGGTCGAAAGAGGATCTTTAAAAAGCTCTTTGCAGGAAAATCGTTTGATACCAGAAGAAGTAGAGTTTCAGTCAATACCGTTAAACAAACAGGAGAAGATGCTTATGAAAATTTTGGTAACTGGTGCTGCAGGACAGATCGGTTCCGAATTAATTGTCGCATTAAGAAACCGCTATGGCCTTGCAAACATCATCACCTCTGACATTAATCCGAAGGCAAATGAGAATCTGCTAAAAGAAGGTCCATTTGAATTAGCAGATTGCACCAATTATGAGCAAATGAAGAAAATCATTAAAAAGCATCACATTCATACCATCTATCACCTGGCTGCTATACTTTCCGCTACGGCTGAAGCGAAGCCGCAGCTGGCGTGGAATGTAAATATGAACGGATTGTACGTGATTTTAGAATTAGCGCGTGAGTATCACTGTTCAGTATTTACTCCCAGTTCCATTGGAGCGTTTGGCCCCACCACTCCCCGCGACAAAACTCCGCAGGACACGATTCAACGGCCAACCAGCCTCTATGGGATCACTAAAGTGGCCGGAGAACTATTGTGTGATTATTATTTTCTTAAACACGGTGTAGATACCCGGGGCTTGCGTTACCCGGGAATAATCTCAAATGTCACCTTACCCGGTGGGGGGACGACCGATTATGCCGTAGAAATTTTTTACGCCGCTATAAAAGACAAAAAATATTGTTGCTTTTTAAAACCCGGTACATATCTGGATATGATGTATATGCCTGATGCTTTGAGGGCAGCGATCGAGTTAATGGAAACTGATCCTAAAAATTTAAAACACCGAAATGCCTTTAATGTCACAGCCATGAGTTTTGCACCGGAACATATTTATGCTGAGATAAAAAAACATATTCCGGAATTTGAGATGAGTTATCAGATCGATCCCGTTCGTCAAAGTATAGCTGATTCGTGGCCGAGGAGCATGGATGATTCAGCCGCTCGCGAGGAATGGGGCTGGACCCCTGAATATGATCTACCTAAAATGACCAGTGATATGATCCAGACCCTGAACAAGAAATTGAAATAAAATCAAATAGATACTTAAGCAAATGATACGATTGCCGGGTAATTTTATTTTCTGTTGAGTAAAAGAAATGAATTTCTATCGAATTTTAAAAGATCGCAGATTTTCTATTGACTCATATTATTAGAGAAATTATATTCGGAAAAAAGCAGAGGTTTTAAAAATTGTCTGCTCATCATCAAAAAACGTTTATATCGGTAAGAGAATTTATCGATAGCTGGGATAAAGAATTTTATGAATTCAATAATCTGGATTTCTTTATCTTTCTTTTGATCAATCATCTCGGCAATCAGCTGGATAAACGTTTTTTCATCGAGCAGCGTCGTCAATCAAAACTAAATCTGGATTTTGAACAGATCGGTACGATTTGTTTTAATTTATGTGATGCATTAGAGTACTACCTAGAAGCGAATTGTTTTGGATCATGCCCCATCAATTGTATTAGGGATTTAGATAGTATTATTGACCCCTCTCAGACCAACCAGAATAATAAAATCAGAAAAAAACTTGAACTCATTCAATCCTTCTTGATCGGGAGTCTCGATAAAGAACAATGTTTGCGGTTGGATTTGATGAATCACGTCATTCTGGATTCTCTCTTGCAATTCTATAGCGAAGAATTGAATATCGAATTTGAAGAAAATGATCTCATCCTCCTTGAATTGGCAGAATTTATTGAGAATGTCATCATCGACTTTATCCGCTTTGAGGGTCAATCCTTATTAGCAAAACCCTATGATTTAGCTCTGGATTATTTTGAAGAACTTCTCCAGAGTGAAGAAGAACAAAAATCTGAAAATGGGTGGCACGAAAATCCCAAAGAATGGAATGAGAATGCCGAAATTTATGAATGGGAAAAGAATTCGGAAAATATCGAAGAAGTGTTTTTTCAGTTTCTGAATGACGAACATTACAGTCCGCAAATATCCCAACAAACTCTGGCGCATGACATCGATTATTTGAGTCGCTATCTGATCGAATATGCGAAACTGAGTAAAATATCTGATCTGAAAGAAAATCATTTAGCAGAGTTTTTATCCGTGTGGTTAGCACGCGAATTTATTTTAGCCGATGTGAAACAGATCGCCCATATCTTCAGAGCAACGGCCCGATTTATTACCTTTATTTTTCACCACTACCATATCAATCTGAAACGAGAATTTCTCAAATATTACGATGTATTAAAAATCGACTTACCGCGGGTGATTCAAGCCACCAATACTTTCATTTCAGAATATAATGTATTTGATACGATTATGTCGACTGAGATCAATCAGAGCGATTATCAGGTAGGCTATTACGAAATTATCGATATCCAGAATCGTGAAGATCGAACTCTGATTGTGAAAAATATTTTTGATTACGAATATAACCTGACATTTAAATTCGATTCCACTGCCTTTTTCCGATTACGCAAGGGGGATATTCTTCATGCCAGTATTATCCCGGATGCACCACACTGGAAAATCCTGGAAATTCAATATATTTATCCTAATCTGGCACGACCATTTATTCTTTAAAAATAGAATTCAAAAATTTTTAGAAATTATACTTGATTTAAAAATTTAGCTAATTTATATTAACGGCGGACAATGGGGCTCTCCCCTCAAAAAAACCTCCCTCCCAAATTAAAATATGATAGCCCCATTGTCTCCTAAGGGACATCGGCAACGATGTCCCTTTTTATATTTAGTAGAACAAATAAAAAAAATTATATTTCACAAGAAATTGTATCTCAAACAAGTCATGATTAATTTTGGAAAATATCTTTAGGATAAATCAGATAGGCTGTGAAAGGAGTAGTATATGGATGGCACATACTTAAATAGTTTTTCTACTCTGAAGAAAATAAAGATGAACTCTCATCATTTCTCAATATTTAGCTTACCAGAGTTAGATAAACAGGGAATAATTCATTTAAGCCAATTGCCGTTTTCCATCCGCATCTTACTGGAAAATATTTTACGCAACGAGGATGGAATTCTGGTGACGAAAGAAGATGTGGAAAAATTAGTGAAATATAATCCTCTTCAAAAATCGGACATTGAGATTCCCTTTATGCCCGGACGGGTGCTTTTGCAGGATTTTACCGGTGTACCCGCTGTGGTTGATCTGGCCGCCCTACGAGATGCCATTAAAGATTCGGGTGGAAACCCTGATCATATTAATCCCATTGTGCCATCAGATCTGGTGATAGATCATTCGGTGCAGGTCGATAAATTCGGAACCCGCAAGGCCTTCTTGATAAATGTAAAAAAAGAATTTGAAAGAAATAAAGAACGTTATTTCTTGCTTAAATGGGCTCAAAAAAGTTTTGAAAATTTCAGAGTTGTCCCACCAGGCACTGGAATTGTGCACCAAGTAAATCTGGAATATTTAGCTCAGGTTGTAATGACCACCGGAGATCAGGATCACAGCCTGGCCTATCCCGATACATTAATCGGTACCGATTCACACACTACCATGATCAATGGGCTAGGTGTTTTAGGATGGGGAGTGGGAGGAATTGAAGCAGAAGCAGTCATGCTGGGACAGCCCTATTATATGGATTTACCAGAGGTAGTGGGAGTAAAATTGACAGGAAGTTTACCAAGCGGTACGACAGCAACTGACCTGGTCCTCACCCTTACCGAGATGCTTCGCAAATTTGGAGTGGTCGGCAGGTTCGTAGAATATTTTGGATCGGGACTTTCGCATCTTTCCCTTCCAGACCGCGCTACCATAGCCAACATGTCTCCCGAATACGGTGCCACTATGGGATTTTTTCCCATCGATGATATACTATTGGATTATTTAAAGCAAACGGCTCGCCCAATTGATCATATCCGGTTGGTCGAAACTTACGCCAAAGAGCAAGGTCTTTTCAGAACGGCTGAAACCCCGGATCCAACTTATAAAACAGTTTTAGAACTGGATTTATCCACTGTAGAACCAAGTCTGGCTGGCCCACGCCGTCCACAGGATCGCGTACCCCTGCCAAAAATGAAAACTGTTTTTTATCAATCCCTGAAAAACATTTTTAATAAACCTTTGCCAGAATATATAAAAGAGGTAGATGGAAAATTCGAGGTTGAAGATAAAGATTCTGCTGTAAAAACCCATATGGAGGAGTCCTATGAACTCACCCATGGTGCAGTAGTCATTGCCGCCATTACCAGCTGTACAAATACTTCCAATCCATCAGTAATGATCGCCGCTGGACTGGTCGCCAAGAAAGCATGGGAGAAAGGGATAAAAACCAGGCCGTGGGTCAAAACCAGTCTGGCGCCCGGCAGTCGAACAGTTACTGATTATCTGAAGAAAGCCGGTTTAATGAAAAGTCTGGAGCTGCAAAGGTTCCACCTGGTTGGTTATGGATGTACCACCTGTATCGGCAATAGCGGACCTCTCCCTGCAGAAATTGAAAACATCATAAAAACCAAGGATTTGGTGGTTGCCGCTGTGCTGAGTGGAAACCGTAATTTTGAAGGTCGAATTCATCCGGCTGTGCGTGCAAACTA
>CAYMXZ010000250.1:0-5050 GCA_964394475.1 uncultured Caldithrix sp.
GGGTAAGAGTCGTACTCACCGTGATTTTATTTAACTCAACTCAGATCGGTTCGTTGTTAGGTGATCAATCCCGTCGTGCAAATCTGATTAATAATTTGGTGAATGAAGTGCAAAGTGCCAATGGAGATGGTGTCACCATCGATTTTGAAGGTGTTCCCGGTTCGCAGCGTCAGAATTTGACCGCTTTTATGACCGATCTAACCACCGTTTTTCATAATGCTATTCCCGGTTCTTATGTCACAATTTTCACGCCAGCGGTGGATTGGAGCAGTGCGTTCGATTATTTCAGCCTGGCTCAAGCTACCGATGGACTGATTATGCAGGGATATGATTATCACTGGAGTACCTCACCAACTGCTGGACCGGTGGCTCCACTCACGGGTGGACCTACTTGGGGGACATATTGTGTAAGCTGGACGGTGAATGATTATTTGAATAAAACGATGCTAAATTTCAGCAAGTTAATTCTGAGCGTCCCATTCTATGGTTTTGAATGGCAAACTACCAGTAATGCACTGGGAGCAGCCACCATCGGCTCCGGAACCACACTGTATTATAGTACCGCCTATAGTAATGCTTCGGTCTACGGTCGCTTATGGGATAACGAATCGCAGACTCCCTATTACATGTATAACAGCAGTGGTCAATGGCACCAGGGATGGTATGATGATAGTCTTAGTCTGGCGCTGAAATTTAATTTAGTGAATCAGGAAAATCTGAAAGGAATTGCGATCTGGGCTTTAAGTTACGATGGACAGCGGCAGGAATTGCAAGCCGCTATTGCGAATGCTTTTGGTTCTACCACTCCACCGCTTCAGCCGGTTAATTTTTTTGTGCGCAGTCAGGGAAGCGGTGATGTGCTGGTAGGCGTTAATCCTGCCAGTGGGGCTACAGGTTATCGTCTATATAGAAGTTGGGATGGTACGAATTTTGATCAGGGTACTACTTACCCGAGTGCCCGGATTATTTTAAATGGACTGTCTCCCGATTCCATCTATTACTTCAAACTTTCGGCTGTCAATGGAAATGGGGAAAGTCCGCTCACAGAAGTTCTGGCGGTTAAACCACAATCTATTCAACCGGACGTACTGATCGTCAATGGATTTGACCGGGTCAGTGGTACTGTGAATACCTTCGATTTTATCAAATGCTTTGCTCCTTCTTTAGTGAAGGCTGGTCGCGCCTTTGATTCCTGCTGTAATGAATGCATCATCGATCAAAATATATCACTGCTGGATTATCCTATCGTTATCTGGATTTCAGGTGAAGAAGGAACGGCCGATGAAAGTTTTAGCACGAGTGAACAACAAAGGATAGCTGAATTTCTGGTGAATGGAGGCAGATTATTTATCTCCGGATCAGAGATTGGCTATGATTTAGTTGAACGCGGGACTCCATCCGATCAGATATTTTATCAACAGTTTTTCAAAGCACAATATGTGATGGATGATGTGAATACCTATACAATTTCCGGTGTCTCTCCTGGAATATTTGACGGCCTGTTGAATTTGAATTTTGATAACGGTACTCATGGAACCTATAATGTGGATTATCCCGATGGAATTAAACCATTATATGGATCCGTGCAATGCATGATTTACAATGGATTGAATCCGCTCACCTATGGTGGATCGGGTATTGCCTACGAGGGGATATTTAGTACGGGAACTATCCCTGGCAAATTAGTTTATCTCGCCATACCCTTTGAGACACTTTATCCAGAAGCAACGCGCGATAGTGTGATGAGTAGAATTGTCCAATTCTTTGATGCACCAGTCACTTCCTTAACGTCCACTGAACAAGCCTTACCAGGCGAGTATGAATTAGCTCAAAATTATCCAAATCCATTTAATTCCATAACAATCATTCCTTTTACAATTCGGACACCTGTCGTCGTCCCCGTAAAACTGACTATCTATGATATCCTGGGGCGGGAAATAATCACTTTACTGGATCACCAAATGGAGCGAGGTACTTATAAAATAATATGGGATGGTAACAACCGTGAAGGCACGACCGTCCCCAGTGGTATCTATATTTATCGATTGTGGGTAGGAAACCAGTCAATTTCCCGAAAATTATCCGTTTTGCGATGAGAATACATATCAGTTTGGAGCAGGTATTGAAATTATAACTCAATACTTTTTTTAAAGAAAGGCTTTCTTTTTCTGGAATAAAATCAAAGTAAGATGAGGATAATTATGAGGCTGCTGCTTTTCTACCTTTTATCAGTATTTCTGTCTATTCAATTTTCTTGTTCTCCTTCAGAAAAAGGTAATTTCATTTACCAAATTCTTCATCAACATCCTGAGCTTTTTCAAAAAGTTCTTGATGATCCCGCCAGGTTCCGTCTGCAAATACTCTATACTCAGATTGATCGCGACCAGAATAATTTTCCACACTTCACTACTTATGCTTATCGGGTGAACGAAAATGTATATATTTATCCGGCCAGTACGGTAAAATTGCCGGCCGCTTTACTGGCTTTAGAAAAATTAAATAATCTGAAAATTGCAGGATTGGATAAATACACGCCTTTGAAGATCGACAGCGCTTACTCCGGACAGGATCGCGTGGAAACCGACACGAGCGCAGTGGATGGTCTCCCTACTATCGCTCATTATATAAAAAAAATTTTCCTGGTGAGTGACAATGATGCCTATAACCGGCTTTACGAATTTTTAGGGCAGGACTACATCAATCAAACGCTGAAAGAAAAAGGATATCAACATTCCTACCTCATTCGCCGCCTGGAGAAATTACTCTCCCCTCAGGAGAATAGTGCTACCAATCCCATTACTTTTTATCGCGACCATGAGATTATTTATCAGCAGCCATTAGTTGTCAGTTCACATATCTACCAGCTTGATATGCCAGAGATTCGACAGGGTAAGGGATATTATCGAAATGGCGAATTCATTCCTCAGCCGATGGATTTCAGTCACTCGAATTTTGTTTCAGTTCCTGATTTGCAGGCTTACCTGAAAGCGATTTTTTTTCCAGAAGCTATTCCGGAAAGTCAGCGGTTTAATTTGACAGAAGATGACTACCGCTTCCTTTACAAATATATGGGTATGCTGCCTCGGGAGAGTGAAATAAAAGCTTATCAGGATACCAATACCTATTATGACGGGTATGTGAAGCTCTTTATGTTTGGTGATTCCAAAAAAAGGATTCCTTCCCATATCCGATGTTTTAATAAGTGTGGTCAATCCTATGGATATCTCCTGGACGACGCTTATATTGTCGACTTTGAGAATCGCATTGAGTTTTTATTGACAGCGGTTATTCAGGTGAATGAAAATCAAATTTATAATGATGACACCTATGAATATGATGAGATTGGATTTCCTTTTCTGGCAAATTTGGGACGGGTGATTTATGATCTGGAAAGGAAGCGCCCGCGTGAACATCTTCCCGATTTAAGCCGCTATCAGGTGTTTGATTGGATAAAATGACCGGATCATGGGGGATTAGAGAAAATAAAGCTATTTTTTTATTTTCGTGGTTCTTAAGATAATCGGAGGTTTTTGGTAAAAATATTATCAGAAATGATTATATGATTGACAGGATGATAAGACTCCGATATTTCAAGAAAGTAAGAATATTTGAAGTAGCTGATACTAAAGTTGATCAGATTCATTTAAAGTGATAATAGAAAAACATCCTTTTTCAGCTTCTTATCTATGAGAAATAGCCTCCCTATGTCAATAGATTCGATTGGGAATATAGATAAAATTCAAAAGTAAAAAATGTGTTTGAATTGTTTCATCTCCATTCAGACACATCTTTGGTGAAAAATTCGGTAATAGACTTTCTGCGTGTATTGTTGTTCAGATCACAATTTACGCCAGAAAAGGTCGTACATCCTCGTGACTGAGGAGATACTGGTTTGTATCATAGTTATACTTCTCTAAAAAGAGTCCAAACTTTTGTTTACTATAATCTCCCAGATACAATCCATCGATTCGAAGAACATCATCCTCGCCGCCCGAAACAAAGGTAGCCACATTTGCGGTAGAGTTAAGTTTATTAATTGCTTCAAGAAACTCCTGTCGTTTACTCTTCGCTTTATCAGTGAGACGGAATAATTGTTGAACTAAAATACCGTCAAGGTATACTTTAATATGGGTGTTTCCATGAGTGGAATGTTTTGCCAGGATAGTATTTTCGTCTCGTGGTTCAATTTGATACCCTAAAAACTCCAGATGTGCTAAAATTTCGTTTAGAATCTTATTCATTTTTTCTTCTCCTGTTTTAAGGTGGCTCGTAGGGTTTATATATTGGTGCATATTGAATAATTACTTAAGATTTTCTCGTGTAATTTTCTCTGATATCTCATCATCGGTATTTTTTATATTTTAGCGACTGCCTATTTTAGGATTATCATTTTTTTGGTAATATTATAATTTCCCTGCCGCAGGGAATAGAAATAAATTCCGGAAGCCAATCCTGAAGCATTGAACAATAGGCGATGCCGCCCTTGCTGGCAATACCCATCCCATAGCGTGGCTACTTTTTGCCCGAGTAGATTGTAGATGACCAACTCGATTTTTCCGCTGTTAGCTAAACTAAAGGCAATGGTCGTGGTTGGATTAAACGGATTGGGATAATTATTTTCTAATTCGAAATTGAAGGCCATGTTTTTAGTGCCGGTTTCCAGTCCGCTGATGATATAGGCCGGATCGGTGGTAAATCGAAGCGTATCCTGTTCGGTCAATGGTTTTTTCGCAAATACCAGGATGCTGTCACCAATGCCTGGTAAAATTTGATTACCGGCAGGCAGCTGCGGTTGAATTACGGCGTGGGTGTCACCCAGCTTGGTCTTGTAAGGCGGCGGTGTGAGAATTCGAATCGTTTCAAAAGGATCCCATTTCTGATTGTAATATGTCCCGCTCTCAATAACCCAGAGATCCAGCGGTTCATTATCACTTAAATTCCAGGCGCGAAAAGGCACGCTCACCGTGAAAGTTCCGGCAATAGACAGTGCGGTATCCAGCGGATTAGCCCATTGGCCGTTGGGTAAGGTATCAGTACTTCCCCAGATCAG
>CAYMXZ010000251.1:0-4824 GCA_964394475.1 uncultured Caldithrix sp.
ATCAGTCACTCCTTCAAAATTCTCCAGAGGAGCATCAGAAATAAATTTGACCAGATTTTTCTGAGACGTATCAACCTGATATTCCGCTGTTAAACCCACATGAATTAAAAATAATATGATTAACAAATGAAAAATCGTTCGCATAGTTTATCCTCAGTATTTAATTATTTTGTGCGCCTTCATTAATCCATTTGGCAATGGAGTCGATGGTGGCGGAGGAAAGCGGCGTCGCTCCCAATGGCATACGTTGTGTGCCCTGAGCAACCGGACCACGTAAAATCCTTACCAGCACACTTTCTTCTCCACTAAAAGGATCTACTAATTTATCTCCGGGAACCAACTGACTGGGTTGATCGACCAATTGCTGATAGGACTGCGACGGTGTCAGATTCAGATTGGCCGCAGGATTAGCCCCAGCATGACAACCGCTTACCGCACAACTGGGATTAAACACCTGTCGCTGTATCTCACTGAAAGTGCTTAGCTTAATTGATGAAGAGGACGAGGGCTGAAGCGGTTTATCTTCTGAACAACTGTTTATAATAAAAATCAATAACCAAATCGATAACACGAGTTTCGCGGTACGCATAGAAAGACCTCCTTAGATAATATTAAAAGAATTTATTGAATATGAAAACATCTTTTCGTCCACTAATATTTTTAGATCAAAACGTTCAATAAACGTTACAATCCGCAAAGTGAACATAATTAAAAGCTATGGGGAGACCATTTTCTATGACGATGTCACAAAAAGATCAAATTCCTGTGTCGTAAATTGGGAAAGAAGCTGGAGGGTTAATGGAAATCATACAGGGTTTTTAATTGACTCTCATTTTCTAATCGGATCATGCCTCGAGCGCTCTGGATAGCACCAACACGTTCAAATTCTTTTAGCAAGCGATTAACGACCTCTCGAGCTGTTCCCAATTCACTGGCAATTTGTTCCTGAGTGATCCGCACGAAGCGGCGCGGATGACCCTGGTTATGGAAAAGATTCGCTAAAAATTCGGCCAGACGTTGATCCATTTTACGAAAGACGATCTCTTCCACCAGGGTAATAACCTGCGTCAGACGTTTGGAGAACAATTCAAACACAAACGAGCGCACATCAGGAATGGCCATCCAGTCCTGAAAAGTCGCCGCAGGAAAAACAACCATTTCCACCGGGTACTCTACCGTGGCCGTCGCAGGATATTCTCTATTGGAAAAGGCACATGAAATGTTCAGCACGCAACCTTCTCCCGGATGAACATGATATAAGGTAATTTCCCGCCCACTCTGTGAAATTTTCGAGACCCGTATTTTGCCTTTTCCCACAAAACCGATATTCCGGCAAACATCCCCTTCCAGAAAAAGAGGTCGCGCCTCGGTAATAACCATATAAGTGGCGGCATTTTCAATTTCCCGTTTTCGATTAGGTGAGGCGAGAGTGTAAAAAGATAATTTCTGCAAGATTTCAAACTTATCCACTATTTTTCCTCACTCTCTGGGTTACTAAAAATTTAAAATTTCCGGGCACCAGTAATTTAAAATAAAAACATCACTATATATTTAAAAAGAAAAATTTCAACTTTTTACCGACAAATTTTCCTCATAAAAAAACCGAAATAAAAATAAATTTTAATTATCATAAGGATAAACCAGATATATCTCTGACAAATATACCGCGTCTGTAATCATCCAATCGAATTAATTTTAAGTAAAATTGTCTAAAATTTAGATCATGGCTGTCGATAATGATTTTAGTAGAATGAGAAATGAACAGGCAAGTAAAAGATAAATAGTGAAAAGCATCATTTCAGGGAGAGAAATCGCATGAAACAACAATTCTTCATCGCAGCTTTCATGTCTGTCGTCTTGCTGGTAGCGGGATGCGGCAAAGGAGTGATGGAAAGCGGAGATGAGGCTTTTCAGCAGCAGAATTATGCTGAAGCCCTGAAATATTATCTTGAAGCGGCCAAGGAACAGCCTGATAATCAGGCACTAAAAGAAAAGATAGTCTTATGTTTCTTTCGGGAAGGTGAATCCTTTTATGAAAAACGTCAGACGGTGAAAGCATTCGAGGCGCGGGTAAAAAGTGGTTTAGAGTATCTGCCGGAAAATCCTTCCCCGGAACTGCTGCAGGCCACCAGTGAAATTCATCTTAAATTAGCCGTCGCTTATAAAAATACCAAAGGGGATAATCCTTTCCAGCAGAAAAAAAATTTCGAAACGGCGCTGGCCTATCTGGAGAAAGCCCTGGAATTTAATCCGAATAATGGTGAGGCCAACCAGGTGATGCGTCAATTTAAAGAAGAAAACTTTATGGATATTTACGAAAAAGGATTGGCGGCCTATAAAAAAGGAGCCCAGGACCCCTTGCAATATATTGCCGCCGATCATTATTTGACTAATGCTACCTTCCTTGATCCGACTCACAGCGAAGCGGCAAAATATCTTTCCCTGGCTCGTCAAAAGGCCTTGAATATTTTAGATCCAGGTCTTGCAGTTCCAATCGCGGTAACGGATCAAATGCAGAATACAGACTATGTGGCCTTTTTAATCGTGGTATACAATCTTCTACCTGAAAAGTTAAGCGTATCTGCTGGAAATATTTATCTGGTGAAAAAAGATGGAAAAGAAATCCGAGGGAAAATCAGTAACCAGTTCTCCACACCTTTAGTCGATAAGACCATTGCCAATGGTGAGGAGACTGCCGGAGTGGTGGCTTTTCCATTGCCAGCCGAAAAAAATTATGCGCGTCTGGAATTTCGTAAAAATGGCAAAGTGCTGGGATATAAAAATTTGCCGTAGGAAAATTTTGATCAGCCTAATTCCTAATAAATACGCAGACGAATTTTGCCACAGATTCAATCAAATGTGCCGGGCAACGGCAGCGTTGGTTAACTTATGTGGCAAATTGTTACTTTGATCCTGATTAATTCCTTGATTTAAAGCCCGGTAATTACCATTTATAAATTATAAACGATAAATTATTAACTCTTTTTAAGCAGCCTGCAGTTGGTAATATTTGGTAATATAAAGAAGCCACAGTTTCTCTCTCATTAAAAGTATAGAAAAAAAACTGTGGCGCAAAATAAATGTTAAATCTAGCGATCGCTTTTAATTTCAGGCTCTGGCATTTTTAAATGCCTTCAGGCCGGCAAATGTGCCTTTGTTCCCGAGTTCTTCTTCAATCCTGATCAGTTGATTGAATTTAGCAATTCGCTCACTGCGGCAGCCACTGCCGGTTTTTAGGTGCCCTGCCCCAACCGCCACTGTTAAATCGGCAATGGTGGTGTCTTCTGTTTCCCCACTGCGATGGGAGACAAAACAATTATACTTATTCGCATACGCCAATTGGATAGTCTGCAAAGTTTCAGTAATGGTGCCAATCTGATTGAGCTTAATGAGAATGGAATTGGCAATCTTCTTCTCAATGCCCTCTTTTAAAATTTTGGGGTTCGTGCAGAAGATGTCATCTCCCACCAATTCGATCTTATCACCCAATTCGGCCGTCAATTTTCGCCAGCCGTCCCAGTCGTTTTCGGCCATTCCATCTTCAATCAGAATAATCGGATAATCAGCCACCCACTTTTTCCAGATGCCGATCATCTCATCGGAGGTAACCAGGTGTTGATCGGATTTAAAGAATTTATATTTTCCATCTTCCCACATTTCGCTCGCCGCCGGGTCCAGGCAAATTGATACATCCGCTCCGGGTTTGAATCCGGCTTTGGTGATCCCCTCTAAAATAACCTAAACCGCTTCCTGATTGGATTTGAGATTGGGAGCAAAACCACCTTCATCACCCACCGCCGTAGAATATCCTTTTTTCTTAAGAATTTCTTTTAGGGTATGGAAAACTTCCACGCCCATCCGGATAGACTCTTTGAAGGATGAGGCATGATGAGGAGCAATCATGTATTCCTGAAAATCAACGGTGTTATCGGCATGTCGGCCACCATTAATCACATTCATACAGGGAACCGGCAGGATGTATTTTTCTTTATCCGAGAGATACCGATATAAAGGAACTCCTTTAGCGGCGGCGGCCGCTCTAGCATAAGCCATAGAAACGCCTAAAATCGCATTGGCGCCCAGTTTTCCTTTATTGGGAGTACCATCCAGAGCAATTAATTTTTCATCGATGTCTTTCTGCGAATCGAATTTTTTACCAACGACATTTTTGGCAATCACCGTATTTACATTTCCCACCGCCTTGAGAACTCCTTTTCCCTTAAATCGATTCTTATCTCCATCCCGTAACTCCACTGCTTCTCGCTCGCCAGTGCTGGCACCTGAGGGAACAATAGCCCGTCCAAAAAATTTGTCATCTATCATCACATCCACTTCTACGGTTGGATTTCCTCTGGAATCCAGTACTTCACGTCCAACAATTTTAGTAATTTTCATCGTGTTAACTCCTTTTTGTTATTTTTAATCAAATGTATAATGAACCAATTAATAGATTTTCAACTCATTTATGAGATAAGTTCAGTGTTCATTAAATGGTAAATATAATAAATTTTGATAAAATCTGCCTGACAAAAAAATCTTCTTTACTTTCCCTTGGCGGCTCGGTGCAAAATTATCCTCCCGCAGAGAGCGCTGAGAGCACTGAGAAAAACAATAGATGATATAAATTAAGGAAAACAGAACCGGCAGAGATCTGAAATTATTTTAAAGTGCACCCTCCTTCCAACTAGAAACTATAAACTATAAACTATTAACTATTAACTATTAACTATTGACTGCGGTTTGGCGCGAGATTATGCTCCCGCAGAGAACGCTGAGAGCACTGAGAAAAACAATAGATGATATAAATTAAGGAAAACAGAACCG
>CAYMXZ010000251.1:4924-5043 GCA_964394475.1 uncultured Caldithrix sp.
GCAGATATCTGGAATTAGTTTAGGGTACCCTCCTTCCAATCGAAAAATATTAACTATTAACTAAGAGTCCCCTCCGAAAAATAGAATATTCGAATCTACTTTTCATGGATAGAAATCAT